>CAZWCL010000223.1:0-6316 GCA_964632265.1 uncultured Hyphomicrobiaceae bacterium
GGCTGCAGTGTCTTGCAGGCCGGGCCGGATCACAATGGAAGGGGCAGTCGGCAATCGCGCGTATATTGGGTAAAAGCGCCGCCAGCCCGCGGACACATGTCGACTTGCCTGTTCCGCGGTCCCCCATGATCAACACGCCGCCAATCGTGGGGTCGATCGCGGCCAGCATCAGCGCCAGCTTCATATCTTCCTGGCCAACGATCGCGCTGAACGGAAAGGGGCGAGAATGATGCGCGTTTTCCGAGATCTGGCCGGGCAAATCAGCTCGCATGTCCATGGCGTCGATATCCTCATGTATGCCGGCCGTTTGTAATCCGTGCCCGCAAAACCCAATTACCCAACGTCGCGAGCACCGCCGGTTCGCTTCGCCGACACAAAACCGTCCCAGTATCGGTCGCAGACTGACGGAGACGTCGTTGATTGTGTGGATCACAGTACAGAAGCCATCAAATTTCAAGTTGAAATGACATTTTCTATAGTCTAGTTTTTTGGACAATCGTCGCTGGTATGGCCCGGCGCATGAGCAAATCCAACAGCGGGAGCACCCACAAATGCAACTTTTTCTTCGGATCGCCGCGATCGCCCTGACGACAATGCTATGGGGTGGTTCCGCCTCGGCCGAAGGCGACGTCAAGGCCGGCGAGAGAGTCTTCAAGCGGTGCCAGGCCTGTCATATGGTCGGCCCCAATGCGAAAACGCGCATCGGCCCACCGCTCAATGGTGTTTTTGATCGGAAGATCGGCTCCTTGGACGGTTTCAGGTATTCCCCCGTCATGAAGGCTTTCGGTGAACAAGGGATCGAGTGGAACCCAGAAGATTTCACGGGCTATCTTACAAATCCTCGCAAGTGGCTACCAGTCAAAGCCAAAGAAGTCGGTCTTGACTGCAAGAAGCTTGGAAACTGCCGGAACAGAATGGCTTTTGCCGGCCTTCGAAAAGAAAAACAGATTGAAGATGTAATAGCTTACCTGATGACATTCGACGCTGACGGAAAAAAGAAAACACAATAATGGTGGAAATTGCCGGCATGCCATGGAGGCAAGCCGGCACGCCGTTCGAATTGAAAATGGCTGCGCCCGATACTATCGCAGTCGATGAACGATAAGTTGGCGCGTGTTCGCGCACTAAGCAGGCAACGGGGTGTCTCATGGACGAGCTTGCAACTCCGAACCTTATGCGGATCACCGGCCTCATTGCCCGTCGGTGATGACCATAGTATCTCTGGGCGCAGCCTTTTGGATGGTTCCTTATCTTCTTTCGGCCGATTGACTCGCCGATCGGATGCTAGACACGCGCAAACTGACGGAGCAACGTCGGATGGCACGGGAGGCGGCGGCGAATGCGGCAGCGAGTATCAATCGCCGCGCCACGCCGTTGCTACCGCACGTTGCTTAATGCAAAATACCAGTGCTATGGTTGAGATTGTTTCGTGGTCCGTTGCGGTCGGCGGAAGAAGAACCGCTTGTGACGCGAGGCATCTGACATCAAGAGGGTGCAGACGATGAGCGGTCTATTCTCGAACAGCCGGAATGAGGAATCATTACATCGTTCCATTCGGCGGGCGACTTGGGATGATCATGAAGCTCTACACCATAATGGTTTGCTGAAGAAGTTCGCTGATACGACGATAACTATCGGCGAATACCGCCAACTAATGGCGCGATTTCATGGCTACTACGTCACCCTCGACCCTATCGTCGCCGGTGCTTGCGATCGCTTCTCAACGAATGCCTACTCCTATGTGCCGCGCGCGCCCATGTTTGCGGCTGACCTAGACTATCGCGGTGATGCCAACGATTGCAGCGCGCGCGAGGCGGCCAATCTTCGCCATCGGCCCCTTCAATCCGTGGCCGACCTCGCCGGCGTCGCGTACGTGATCGAGGGATCGATGCTGGGCGGCACACTGCTGAACCGGAATGCAGGTGGATTGCTGGCGACTCCGGCGGGTCGCAGCTATTGGTGCTGGTGTGAGCGAAATGCCGCTGAGCGATGGGCTTTAACCCGCGGCTTCATCGAGTTCGTCGGCGCTAATTCGTCGGATCGTGAGGCCATTATTGCGTCAGCAAGATCGACGTTTTCGACGCTGAGGCGCTGGATGTCCGCAAGGTCCGTCGATTCTCCGCCAAGTATCGAGATGGGAACCTGAGATCATCGATGAAATTGATCTATCGGCCTGCGATGACGAGCCGATACACGTCATTGGCACCATTCAGTCACACGGCGCTCTACTGGCGGCGGATGCCGAGACGCTTGTTGTAGAGTATGCAAGCGACAACATCGAGACTTTCCTTGGCAAGCCGGCAGGTGCCCTGATCGGTAATAGCTTGCGATCGGCAATCGGCGCGAAAGCGTTCGACACGATAGCCGCCGATGACCTCACACCGGCTCAACCCGATTACCTTAGACCCTGGTTCTCGAGCACGCTGGAGACCGGGGATGACGAAGGTGAACCGGCGGAAATCTATGCTCACGTACACGCGGGAAAAATCGTCGTCGAATTCATTGGTCCGGATGATCCGCCGCAGAGCCTTTGGGATGAGGACCGCCTGCGCCAGTCGATCATCTCCCAACTCGTGCAACCGAACGCGTTGGGCGAACTCGCCCGGGTCAGCGCCAACATTGTTCGCACGGTAACCGGCTTCGACCGCGTGATGATCTACCGCTTCGCCGAAGACAAGCATGGTGAAGTCATTGCCGAAAGCACCGATCGTCCGGACAGTTTTCTCGGCCTCCATTATCCTGCATCAGACATACCGGAACCGGCGCGGCGGCATTTCCTTTCAAATATCATTCGCAATATCCCAGACATCGACGCCGACCAGGTGCCGATCTACACGGCGACCGGAGAGACAGCCGATGTCCAATCTTCGGCGCCGCTGGACCTCACGTATGCAAAACTCAGGGGCGTCTCGCCCGTCCATATCGAGTACTTACAGAATATGGGGGTGCGAGCCAGCCTGTCGGTTTCGCTGACCACCAACAATCGGCTATGGGGACTTATTGCATGCCATCACTACGACAAACATGAGCTTCGATCTAGCCGGATCCGATTTACCGAACTGCTCGGAGCGACCATATCAACGTTGCTGCAAAGCATTGAGAATACCAGTCGGCTACAGCACAGCATATCGGCCGAGCGCCTTGCGTCGGCGATCGAAGCTGATGCGGCGCGTGGGGAAACATTGCCGGCTGCTGCACTCAACCAGGCAGATCGCCTGCTGGCCTTGTTCAATGCCAGCGCAGCCGTGATTCGCCATGACGGACGCCTGCATCACGTCGGAAAGACGCCCGAAGGAATCCCGTTTCAGCGGCTGAGTAAAATTGCCACCAATGGAATTGCGCTGACCTCGAACCTGTCTTCCGTGATCGAGCTGTCGCCGGCACAGTGGGAAGAGGCTGCGGGCGCTGCGTACCTGGAACTTTCCGACGATGGTAGCGATTATCTGGTTCTAACTCGACAGCATTTCATCGAGGAAATCCGCTGGGCCGGGAAGCCGGAAAAAATTGTGCGCAGCACGCCAAATGGAACACCGAGACTCTCGCCGCGGGGGTCGTTTGCCGTTTGGAGCGAAGAGCGCGTCGGACACAGCGAACCGTTCCTTGACATTGATCGTGAAGCTTTTCAGATCATTCGCCGCGCGCTGTTTGCCATCAACAGTCTTGAGCGGGAGAGGGCAGCGGTTCGTGCCAAACAGGCGGCCGAACAGGAAAAAGAGCGGTTTCGACACGCGTTACTCGAGGCATCCCGGCGAAGTTCTCTTGGGGAACTGGCCTCCGCGCTGACGCACGAGCTCAGCCAGCCGCTCTTCGCCGTCTCCAACTACGTGACGGCCAGCAAACGCGAACTCGAGAACCTCGAAATACCGATCTCCGAGAATATCGGAACGATGATGCAAGAGGCTGTCGCGGATGCGGTACGCGCCGCGGATCTCGTGCGCAGGCTGAGAGATTTCTTTACTGGTGCGGACCTGGAACGCGAGGCGGTCGAGATCCAGCCGCTATTGCACCAAGGCATCGAACTTGCGCTGGTTGCAGGCGCCTTACCCAACCTGGAAATTGCCTATGACCTCGATGGCGAAGTCGAAAAGGTCTGGGCCGATCCAGTTCAGATCAGTCTGGTCATTCTAAATCTCGTACGTAATAGCGTCACCGCTATGAGCGGGACAGAGACACCTTACCTGTTGATTGAGACCCGCAAGTCGGGTGATCATGCGATCTTCACATTTCGTGACAATGGCGGAGGCATACCGGAAGATCTCAGAAGTTCTTTGTTCGAGCCTTTTCACAGGTCTACGACCAGCGGCATGGGCATTGGCCTATCTTTATGCCGCTCTATCATCGAGGCCCACCTTGGACGAATATGGACAGAGCCAGCGGCCAGCGGGGCGATAATGAAGTTCTCGCTGCCGATTAGCCCGATCGAAAGATGAGCAAAGCCAACGACCATCTCAGGGTCTATGTTGTCGATGACGATCGATCGGTCGTCAGGTCGCTTTGCAGCCTACTGACGGCCAATGGTTTTGAGACGACATCGTACCATTCCGCTGAAGAGTTTCTGGACAAATACAAGCCGTCCAACCCGGAAGCAGCCTGCCTGTTACTGGATCTGAGGATGCCGGGCATGACCGGTCTCGAGCTGCAGCGCGAAATAAGCGCACTTAAATTCAAATTGCCGATCGTCATGCTCACAGGACATGGCGACGTCCCAGCGGCGGTGAGTGCCATGAAATCCGGCGCAATCGATTTCCTTGAAAAGCCTACTTCGGAAAGTTCGCTGTTGCGGGCGATAGAAGCCGCCCGCGCCGTGACATCAGATTTCTCGATGAGCAAGTCGGTACCGGCGGCACTGGTCGCGCGCCGGCTAAAACGCCTCACGCAGCGTGAACGAGAAATTCTTGAACATTTGATCCTTGGTATGAGCAATAAAGAAATCGCGAACGAACTGGAGATCAGTCCCCGCACGGTGGAAATCCACCGCGCGCGCATCCGCGAGAAAATGGAAGCCAACGGCATTTCCGATCTCATCCGAATGATGAAGCCGTAGCTCTCTGGTTCGCGTCTCACGTCCACTCCCCTTTTTCGAGTACGTAGTTCTTACGGACGTAGTTTGCCGTAATGGCCGCATTCCGTGACGAAAGGTATCGTCAATGTTTGATCTAGGGAGAAAAGGTGAGGCACATCTCCAACGCTTGGAGAGGTAGCCGACACCACTGTAACGCTTATGTCAGAGCTGGGGGCGCAATGAAGACGACCCGTTCAAAAGAAATGTTTACCGTAGCCATAGAGTTGAACACAACCGAGCTCTCGGCCGCTGAGGCATGGCGGGAGTCAAGCTGTATTGGAACGCGAGCTGAAGCTTTGAGAGAGTTGGTTCGATTGGGACTGCTTTCGGAAATTCGAAAAGTCTACGAAAACTCCGAACGCTGCCGCGAGGCCTCCGACCTCGAGCGAGCCGACCGCACCTAAAGAGCGCTGCAACTGACCGCGGCCAGATCGTTTGCAACACTGTAGTGGCGAAGCAATCGAACTGGCGCAGCGTAGCCTGCATCGGCTACTCAGCAGCAATAACTGCGTGCGAGCCATAGATGGCGTCATTCACGTTGACGGGTGAGACCGCCAACGTCGAAGTGGTACCTTCATTGGTTTCATTGGTGCGCGGAATATCCAGCGAACTCCAGATCGCCGAGAGCGCCTGGACCATGTGGTCTATGTCTTCGTCGGTGTGAAGTGGACCGGGTGTGAACCGCAGGCGCTCCGTCCCGCGTGGCACTGTCGGATAATTGATCGGCTGCACATAGACGCCGTAGTGATGCAGGAGCAAATCGCTGATCTGCTTGCATAGAACCGGGCAGCCGACCATCACAGGCACGATGTGGCTCGGATTGGCAAGGTGAGGCAAACCCTCGCGGTCAAGGCGGGTCCGGACGCGCTCCACCCGGTCGCGCTGCACTTCCCTTTCTCTGTTGCTTGATTTGAGATGCTTGATCGCGGCGGTTGCGCCGGCAGCAATGGCGGGTGGCAGTGCGGTTGTGAAAATAAAGCCTGAAGCGTAACTGCGCACGAAGTCGCACATGGCTTCCGAACCGGCTATATAGCCGCCCATAACCCCGAAGGCCTTGGCAAGAGTACCCTCAATGACGGTTAGCCGGTGGCTGAGACCTTCGCGTTCGGCGATGCCGCCGCCACGCGGGCCGTATAGACCAACGGCGTGTACTTCATCGAGATACGTCATGGCGCCGTGACGATCGGCGACGTCGCAAAGCTCAGCGATCGGCGCGATGTCGCCGTCCATCGAGTAGACGGATTCAAACGCGAC
>CAZWCL010000224.1:0-854 GCA_964632265.1 uncultured Hyphomicrobiaceae bacterium
CGAACTCTTCGGCTGTGCCGACACGTTTGAGGGGCACGATACCGCCCATCTCTTCGTATAATTCGCCGAGGTCTCGGCCTGCTTTCCCGGCGCGCTGGACCCATTGGTCACTCTCGATGCGCCCAACGAGAACGGCGTTAACGAGCACGTTGTGCGGCGCGCCTTCGCCGGCGAGGACCTTGGTGAGGGCTAGACCGGCGGCGCGGCTGACGGCGGTTGGTGCGCCGGACGCGGGCGGAGCTTTAGCGCCAGTGTTGAGGACATTGATGATGCGTCCCCAGTTCTGGGCCTTCATATCGGGCAAGGCCGCGCGCGCAAGACGGATGGCACCGAAGAGCTTGAGGTCAAGGTCGGTCTGCCAGTCTTCATCGGTGATGGTCTCGAAGTCGCCGCGGCGCGAGGTGCCCGCGTTGTTGATCACGATGTCGACACCGCCGAGCCCTGCCTTGGCTTGCGAATAGGCATTGGCACAGCCGTCGGCGGTCGCGACATCGGCGGCGATCGTGACGACCTTGCCGTCTCCTGCTTGGCTGATTTCGGCGGCGGCCTCGTCAAGTACATCCTGTCGGCGGGCGACGATTGCGACGTCGCCACCGGACTCAACGAAGCGTGTTGCAACGGCTCGGCCGATCCCAAGGCTGCCGCCTGTAATCAGTGCGCGTCGCCCGTTCATCGTGATCTGCATATCGTCGTCTCTCTTCTGGTTGTCGCTTTGGTGATGCAGCGTTGCAAAATCACGTTCAACAGCCAACAGCCTTGCGCCGCATACTTGTGATTTCCGCGACCGCGATCTTGGGCGCTTGATGCTCGTTTGTGAGTTGATCGCCGCACGCTACACGCAAGGCTAACGGACA
>CAZWCL010000224.1:864-6302 GCA_964632265.1 uncultured Hyphomicrobiaceae bacterium
TGTTTTGTTGGCTGGTGCGCGTAAGGGTCCGCTCACAATACCTCAACGAGCGGAGATAAGACGATGAAACGATTTGCTCTCGCATTTGCCGGTGCGGTTCTGTTTGCTGGATCGGCAATGGCCGGGCCGCAGTACGTCGACAAGACCGGATATGCGATTTCCGGCTACGACGTAATGTCGATCTGGGACCTCAAGGACAAGCAGTCGAAGATCGGGCAACCCCAGATTCCGGCAAAGCCCGGTCAGGCGTCGATTACCGCTGAATACAATGGGGCGAAATGGGCGTTTGCAAATGAAGAGAACAAGAAGCGGTTTCTCGCCGAGCCCGAAAAGTACGTGCCGGCATTCGATGGACATTGCGCTTACGGCGTCGCTGTAGGGGGCAAGGTGCCGGCGAACCCCCACCTTTGGCGCATCGTGGATGGCAAGCTTTACATGAATATCACCAAGACGGTTGTCGGCTTTTGGGAAGAGGATATCGCCGGCCACATCAGCAAGGGCTCGACCAACTGGAATAAGCTCGAGCCCAAGGACGCGGCAACGCGCAAAGTGCCAGAGTTTGATATTTCGTCTGCGCCAGCGAAGGGCTGACGGCGTCTGACAGGAGGCTTTCGACGCGCGCGCTTCTGCGCGCGTATCCGTTACCAGGCCGGTGTCTCTAAAAGAGGCGCCGGTTTTTTTGCTCCCGTTGTGCCATCTATCTGCGATGGCGCTGGACGCTGGCGGTGCAACTTCGTGCGCGGTCTGCTATGAGGTTTCGAGCCGCGCTCAGCGCGTCCTGTCGAAGATAAATCTCAGCAAAGGTATTCAGCGATGTCGATCAACCGTCACGAGCAGAGCAAGGTTTTTTCAAAAGTTGTCGAGGCGAATGGTTTCGTCTTCACGTCAGGTATCGTGGCGGATGATGTCTCACAGGACGTCAACGGTCAGACACGACAAGTGCTGGCGGAGATCGATCGTCTGTTGGGGCTTGGTGGGACGGACAAGTCGAAGATCATCTCAGCGATGATCTGGGTGACCGATATCCGTAACCGCGATGCAATGAACGAAGCATGGTTCGAGTGGACGGGGGGACAGAACATGCCGGTTCGCGCGTGTGTCGAAGCGCGCCTTGCGACGCCGGAAATGCTGGTCGAAATCCAGGTGACGGCGGCGAAATAATTTACATCGCGTAGCGATGCAACATGAAAGCCTGCGGCAACCGGGTTGGATGCCGCAGGTTATTTGTGTGCGACAGTTTGGGAGTTCCTGTGATGGCAGAGCGCAAGCCGCCTGAAGTGCGGGCGGACTATTTTCATTTCCGTACGATGGCAACGCGATGGAAGGACAACGACCTCTACGGGCACGTCAATAACGTCAATTATTATTCATTCTTCGACACGCTGCTGAACCGGTATCTGATCGACGATGGTGGTTTCCGCCCGACCGAAGATCCGATCATCGGTATCGCTGTCGAGACCTATTGCCGGTTTCACAAATCATTCGCGTATCCTGAAGATATCGAAGGTGGCCTTCGGATCGGGCATCTGGGGCGCTCGTCCGTGCGCTACGAGATCGCGCTTTTCGGCGTCGGCGAAACGCAAGCCCGTGCCGATGGACATTTCGTTCATGTTTTTGTTGAGCGTCAGACGAACAAGCCGACGTCATTGCCGGATGATCTGCGCACGGCGCTTGAGCGCATCGCCGTCCGTTGAGGCGACACTTGTTGGGGGGCGGCGTCGAGGCTTTCGAAAGATACCAAGAGCGTGCCGCCCCGCGGTCAACGGAAATAAAACACCAGCAGATATGCACCGAGCATAAGGGTGGCCCAGAAGGCCATCCAACCGGTCGGCCATGTCCGTCCGAGAAGGCCTTCAGGGTTGTAGTGGACGTGGATCTTACGCTCGATAGCGTGGAACAGGTTGCTGCCTTGGTGGGCGGCGCTGCGGATGCTGTCGACTGCGAGAAGCAGCACCGTCGAGCCGGTATCGTGAGCGATACGACGGAAGAACCAGTCTGTGTCGAGCAGGCGGGCTGCGCGGGGCTCGGGCAGGAGGCCATGGCGAACCGCGAGTGCAAAGGCGAGACCGGTGACGGCGAGCGCCTGGAGCTGGGTGATCACGTAGCCAAATTTATAGACCTTGTAGTCCACGGGGAAGGGGCCGAGGCTGTAGATCGTCGATGGGATCAGGCCAACTACAAGGCAGGCGAGCGCCGTAATGATCATTGCAGCCGGCATGTTGACGGGTAGTTCGGGGCCAATCGGACGTGCTGTGCTTCTTGCGGCAGGGGGAGCGAGGAACGTGACGTAGATGATGCGCAGGCCCGCGAAGACGGCGCCCTGGGTCGCCAGCAGCAACACGATCCATGCCCAGAAGTGGCCGTCGGCGGCGGTGCCGGAGATAATCAGGGACTTGGTGACGAAACCGGCGAACAGCGGGGCTGACATCGCGGCTGTTGCCACGATGGTGATTATCGCGGTGAAGGGCATGGCGGACCAGAGGCCACCGAGTTCAGAGGCTTTCGCGGTGCCGGTCCGGTATAGGACGGCGCCGATACTCATAAACAGGAGCGCCTTGTAAAGGACGTGGCTGACGGCGTGGACGCCCACGCCATTGAGGGCGAGTTCGGTGCCAACGCCGACGCCGACAACCATGAAACCCAGCTGATTGTTGAGCAGGTAGGCGAGGACGCGGCGCAGGTCATCCTCCACGATCGCATAGGCGAGGGGGAATAGCGCCATGATGCAGCCGATCGGGATGAGGATCTCGGTGCCAGCGAAGCCGCGCGCCAAGGCATAGACGGCGAGCTTGGTGGTGAAGGCCGAGAGAATGACCGTTCCGGTGATCGTGGCCTCGGGGTAGGCGTCCTGGAGCCAGTTGTGCAAAAAGGGGAAGGCGCATTTGATGCCGATGCCAAGCAGGATGAGCTGGCCGCCGATATCGTCCGGGCTTACGGCATTGAAGGCGATGGAGCCGGTTTGGTGGGCATAGATAAGTATGCCGGCGAGCAGAATGACGCCTGAGCCGACCTGTACGATAAGGTAGCGCATGCCAGCCGCCTGGCCCGCCCGGGTTCCCGCCGCCCAGATGAGAAATACCGATGAGATCGCGGTGATTTCCCAGCCAATGAAAAGCGTGATGAAGTCACCGGCAAACACGGCGGCGATGGCGGCGCCCGCGTAAATCAGGGCCATCGTGGGCTGCAGCCAATCCTTGAGGTGGAACGCATATAGCATGCCGAGGATGGCGGCGACCGAGAAGATGTACGCGAAGATGAGAGAGAGGCGGTCGACGCGCAGGCTGGTAAGCGTAAAGTCGAAGAGTTCGAAGGTGCCATACGCGCCAGGCGTCAGGGAGACGATGAGGGCGAAGACGACGACGCTCAGCCCGACGGCATAGGCGCCGCGCAAGTTGGCGGGCAGGACGGGCACAAGAAGTGCGCCTGCCATCATCAGAAAGCCTGGGTTGAGTTCGGTCAGCATCTGCGGGCCTCAGGCATTGTCGTAATAGTCGTTGGGTTTCGAGAAGAGGGCGCGGATTACGCGCCCGGCGATGACCACAAGGAGGCAGCTTGCCGCGCTAACGACAGCGTAGAAGCCCCATATATCTCCGATAGCGAATTTGCCGTGCTTGCCGGCGAACAGCTCGATCACGAGCAAGAGCGCAATGACGACGGCGAGCCAGGTGATGACTGTCTGCAGGGACGGCAAGGCTTCTTGCGGGGGAAGGCGGAACTGACGCTTATCGGGCATTGATCGCTTCTCCTTTGATGGGCGCGAGGCCTGCGGAATCGCCCGAGGTGCCGAGATCGATCATCTTCGTGAGCTCGAAGATGGGGTCGGCAAAGAAGAAAAGTGCAACGCAGCCAGCCGCTGTGATGCAGACCGGGACGACGCAGAAAATTGGTGCTTCGGCGATGATGGTCGGCTCGCCTGGTTTCGCGTCACTCGGCGGGCGGAAAAAGGCGCGCATCACGATCGGAAGCAGATAGGCGAGGCTCAGCAGGGACGAGATCATGAGGACGCCGACGGCGAACTGATGGCCGGCATCAAGGGCGCCCCAGGCAAGGAACCACTTCGACCAGACGCCACCGAACGGCGGCAGGCCGATAATGCAAAGGGAGGCAAGCAGGAAGGCACCCATCGTAAAGGGCATCTTGCGCCCGATTCCGTCGAGACTGGATATGTCGCTCTTATGGTGGGCGACGTAGATTGCGCCGGCGCACATGAACAGCGTGATCTTGGCGACGGCGTGCATGACGATGTGCATTGCGCCGCCCTGGATGCTGGCAGCGGTGGCAAGGGCGGCGCCGAGGACGATGTAGGCGAGTTGGCTTACGGTGGAATAGGCGAGGCGCGCCTTGAGGTTGTCCTGGGTCAGGGCGACAACTGAGGCTGCGAGCAGGGAGAATGATGCAAAGTAGATCAGCCAGTCAGACTGGCCGCTCTCGCGCAATGTGTCGATGCCGAAGATGTAGACGACGACCTTGAGGACCGTGAAGACGCCCGCCTTGACAACCGCGACGGCATGGAGGAGCGCGCTGACCGGTGTCGGCGCGACCATGGCGGAGGGCAGCCAGAAGTGGAACGGCATAAGGCCAGCCTTGCCGATACCAAAGGCAAATAGCGCGAGGAGCAGCCCGATGACGCCAACACTCGCCTTGCCATCGAGGATGCCACCGGGGGTGAAGTCCGTAGTGCCGGCGACGCCATAGGTGATAAAGATTGCCGGCAGCAGCAGCAGCATCGAGGTGCCAAGCAGAATGAGCAGGTAGATGCGCCCACCTGTTCGCGCCTCGGCGTTGCCCTTGTGGGTGACCAGCGGATACGTCGAGAGGGTCAGGATCTCGTAGAAGATGAACAGAGTGAACAGGTTGGCCGAGAGCGCAAGACCCATGGTGGAGGACAGTGCGACCGCGAAGCACACATAGAACGAGGTCTGGCGCGGTTCATGGTGGCCGCGCATATAACCAATGGAATAGAGCGAGTTGACGATCCAGAGCGAAGCCGCGACCAGCATAAACAGCATGCCGAGCGGTTCGAGCTTCAGAGCGAAGGCGATGCCGTCGACGATGCCGAATTCAAGCGCTTCCGGCCGGCCGCCGGCGGTGACCGTTGGCACGAGTGAGATGACGCACAGGAAGAGCGCGACCGCTGCGGTGAGGGTGACGGTTTCCCGCAGATTCGCATTGCTGTGGAATAGGGGGATCAGAACGGCCGCAAGGGCCGGAATGGCGACCGTTAGCGCCATGAGCGTTTCGGGAGTGAGGTCGATCATTTCACCAGCCCCCCGACAAGGAGATCGGCGGCTTTTTCGGCGAGGCCGGCCGACCAGCTGGTTTCAATGCCGAGATAGAGAGTGAGTGCTGTGAAGGCGACAATGGTGACCATCATGGTGATGGGCGGTTCACGGCCCTTGGCGGCAAGTTCGCTGGTCTCGCGGAAATATGCGACTTCG
>CAZWCL010000225.1:0-6237 GCA_964632265.1 uncultured Hyphomicrobiaceae bacterium
CCGTCCCCGGGTAGAGCCGCTCGATCCGGTCGGCCAGTTCCCGGACCGTGACGAATGACGTGCCTCGTGCGGCGATCTGCCCGGCAGCTTCCATCGGTTGCATGCGTTGCGCTGCTGGTGCGTTCTTGAGGTCGTGTGTGAGGCCGATCCAGATATGCTGGTCAGGCGACATTTCGCGCCACTCGGCGATCCGAGACGTGGCGGCGTAGGTGGTGAAAGCCATAGCGCTGACATTACGCCCGATCAGGTCTTCGGGCGGGTTAAGGGACGGCCGTATGGCGACATCGGCATCGAGGCGCGGCAGATCAAGCCGGGCGTTGGTGATAATGACGTCAAGCGTGATCGCAGGATGTTGGGTGCGAAACTCGGCAAGCAAGGGTGCGAGCAGGCCATCGGCAATGGAATCGGTCGTGGTTATGCGGACATCGCCTTCAAGCTTGCGGTCCTGGCCGAGAATCTCTCGTTCGATCGTCAGGACAGCGCTTTCGATCGACCGGGACTTTTCAAGCAGCTTCAGCCCGGCACGTGTCGGTTTCAGGCCGGTCGGATGGCGTTCGAAGAGTTTTACGCCATGCGTGAGTTCAAAATCGTTGATGCGGCGGATGACGGTCGAATGGTTCACGCCGAGCAGCACCGCGGCCTGACTTGCCGATCCGTGTTCAGCAACGGTCAACACAATTTGCAGATCGTTCCAGCGAAGCCTGTGCGTCATAGCACAACAGTAGTGCACTATGAGACGTTCTGCAGCATAGTTTGACGCACTAGGATCATCCTACCGCAACTAAAGGAGATCTGCTGCACATGCGAACAACTCTTATGCTGGGGCTTGCCAGCGCAATCACGATTACGGCTACCTCGGCGGTGTTCTCTAATCCGCTGGAAGACGCGGTCAAGGCGCGACAGGCGTACTATCAGGTCATCAAATCGAATTCCGGACCGCTTTTCGGTATGATGAAAGGCAACGTTGCGTACGATGCCGAGCAGGCGACAACGTACGCGAATAACCTGAAGACGCTGGCGGCGCTGAACAACGCGCACATGTGGAAGGCGGGTTCCGACAAGGAAGCGCTGCCGGGCAAGACGCGCGCGCTGGCGTCAATCTGGGCGGACGGATCGGATATCGGTAAGCTCGCTTCTGATTGGCGGTCTGCGATCGATGAACTCGTTAAAGTCGCGGGCGCAGGGAAAGACGCGATGGCGCCGAAAATGGCTGCCGTGGGCAAAGGCTGTGCAGCCTGCCACAAAGCCCATCGTGCCAAGGACTTCTGATCCATAAGCAGCTATTTTATGAAGCGGGAGCGCGCTCTCTTGAGACTGCGCTCCCGCATTCTTCATTATTCATTCTAGCGTTGCTGGTTGGCGCTGCGCGTCGGTACGCCAAATGTGTCATGGCAAACATCTGCCAACGCCGCTATTCCTTCGCGCAATTCCTTCTCGGTTGCGCTTGCGTAGCATACGCGGATGTGGCGGTCTCCGGCTGGGTAATCTTTCGACCATTCAGCTCCAGGATTGATCGCGATGCCTGCGGCGGCGGCAGTCTCGGTGAGTTTGGTCGTGTCCACATCGTCGGGCAGCCGTAACCAGAGGAATATACCGCCGGGCGGGCGGGTGAACTCGACCGTCGTGCCAAAATTCTCGTTCAGCGCTTCGATCAGTATGTCGAGCTTGGTCTGAAGGAGGCCGTTCAGTTTTTCGACATGGGCGTCAAAATGGTCGGGACAATACTCGGCCAGAACCATCTGCTCGATGGCGCCGGAACCGGCATCGTTCTTGGCGGCGACGGCGCGGGAAAGAAAAGGCCATCGCGCTACCAGATAACCAACACGCAGCGCTGGTCCGATCGATTTGGAGAAGGAGCCGCAGAAGATTACGCGGCCCGTGGTGTCTAGTGCGAAAAGCGCCGGTGGGCGCTCGCCCGACCAGACGAGATCAGAATAGCATTCGTCCTCGAAAATCGGCACACCGTATTTCTCCGCGAGTTCGAGAAACCGGTGGCGCCGTTCCAGGGACATGATCGTGGCCGTCGGATTGTGCACGGTCGGAATCGTATAAATGTATTTGGGTGGCGTTCCGGCGTTCTTAAGGCGCTCGAGGGTCTCCTCGAGTGCATCCATGCGCATACCATCCTGGTCGAGGGGAACCGTAACGACCTCGACACCGGCCTTCGCCCAGCGGCTGATACAGCCGCCATAGTTGGTCTGCTCGGCGACCACGACGTCGCCTGGCGCGAGCAGTGTCTTGTTAACCAGTTCGATGGCCTGCAAAGAACCCGAGGTGATGAGGATCTCGTCGGTCGAGCACTCGATCCCCGCCTGGCGGTTGAGCTTTGCCGCGAGGAATTCGCGTAGAGGCAGATAGCCCTGTGGTCCGCTCAGGACATTGTACATGGCGAGCGTCGGCGCCTCGCGCCCGAGCGCGGTTCGCGCGGCGTCGACCAGGGTCATCGTTTCGATCGACTCCGGTGCGTTATGGCCGCCCACGAAATTATATTTGGGGAAACCAGACCATAGCGCGGCCGGTGGCGGGGCGTCGGCACGCAGTTGTGCGGCGAAATCGAACGTGGCGGCAGTCACTCAGACGATCTCCTGTTGTTGCGACCGGCGACGACTTGAAAAGCGGCGGCGGGTTCGCATGATGGGTTGCAGCGCTTATGCGTCACAGGCCGCGGCGTGATGGGCGATGTGATCGCCAATGAACGTCGCAATGAAGTAGTAGCTGTGGTCATAGCCTTCGTGAAGTCGAAGTTCGAGCGGGTGGCCGGCCTGAGCGCAAGCATCCCGCAACAAACCGGGCTTGAGCTGTTCTTCGAGGAAACCGTCCGCGAGGCCCTGGTCAATGAGCAGGGGAAGACGCTCGTCGGCTTTGGCAATCAAGGCAACGCTGTCATTCGCCGTCCAAGCCTGTTTGTTATCGCCCAGATATGTGCTGAAGGCTTTTTGGCCCCACGGGCAGTTGATCGGTGATGCGATCGGTGCGAACGCGGAAACCGATTTGTAGAGGCCGGGATTTTTCAGCGCGATCGTGATGGCGCCGTGGCCGCCCATGGAGTGGCCGGAGATGCCGGTCCGCTCCAGGTCTATAGGGAGGCCGCCAAGCGCTGCCGGCAGATCTCGGGTGATGTAGTCATACATGTTGTAGTTATTGGACCAGGGGCTTTCGGTGGCGTTGATGTAGAAGCCGGCGCCGAGCCCGAAGTCATAGGCGCCGTCCGGGTCATCGGGGATGCCGTCGCCGCGCGGGCTCGTGTCGGGCGCAATGAGCGCCATGCCATGCTCAGCGGCGTAGCGCTGGGCGCCTGCCTTCTGGCTGAAGTTCTCGTCCGTGCATGTCAATCCGGATAGCCATAGGAGCATGGGCACATTCTGTCGAGCGGCCTTTTCAGGCAGGAACGCCGCGAAGGTCATATCGCAACGGCAGGCGTCGGAGCGATGCGTGATGCGCAGTTGGCGCCCGCCGAAGCAACGGGTCTCGGAGATGATGTCGAGGCTCATAGGGCTTTCGTGTGCAGGTTTGATACGGCTTAGGCTAAGGATGGAGGACCGACGAAGATCGACCTCCCGGTTGTTTGATGAACGGGGAACGGCAGCCGATTAGGTGCGCGCGCCCCGTTGCATTACGGTTCATGTCGGTTCCAAATGTGCGATGCGCTCAGTTTATCGCCTGCTTGAGGCCCCGGCCGAGCTTGTCTACCAGTTCGTCGATGTGCGCGCGGGTTGCAACGAGAGGTGGTGCGAGAATGCCGGCGTCGCCGGTAAACTTGACGTGCAGTCCGTCCCAAAAGAGCTTCTTTTGCATCTCCATGCCGGATGCGCCGGGATCCCGTTCCGGCAAGGCGACATCGATTGCGGCCATCAGGCCATAGCCGCGAATATCGGTAACGACCTCGATATCCTTCAGCGTCCAGACCTGCTCTAGAAAATACTCCGAGAGACTGGCGGCATTCTCGAACAGTCCCTCGTCTTCGTAGATCTTCAGAGTTGCAATGCCGGCTGCACACGCGGCGGGATGGGCCGAATAGGTGTAGCCATGGAAAAACTCGATGCCGCCGTTGCCGGCTTCTACAACGGTCTCGTAAATCTCATCGCGAACGGCAATCGCACCCATCGGTTGGGCGCCGTTGGTGATGGCCTTGGCCATTGTGATGATATCCGGCGTGACGCCGAAAGCATCGGCCGCGAACGGTTTGCCAAGGCGCCCGAAGCCGGTGATTACTTCGTCGAAGACGAGCAGTATGCCATGCATATCGCAAATTTCACGAAGGCGCTCGAGATAGCCCTGGGGCGGGACGAGGCAACCGGTGGAGCCGGCAATGGGCTCGACGAAACAGGCGGCGATGGTGTCGGCACCGTACGTGTCGACCATCCTCTGGAGATCGTTGGCGAGGTTGACGCCGCCATGCTCACCCTGTCCCTTTTGGAACTTGTTTTCCTCGAGCCAGGTGTGGCGCATGGTTGCGACATACGGCATCGTCAGCGGGAAGACGTTGCGGTTCTTCACCAAGCCGGAAAGTGATACGCCACCGATATTGACACCGTGATAGGCGCGTTCGCGGCTTACCATGCGGATGCGGCCGGGCTCTCCGCGTGCGTTGTTGTAGGCCATCACGATTTTAAGGGCGGTGTCGATCGCCTCGGAACCCGAGTTTGCAAAGAAGACGTGGTTCATTTCCTCGGGCAGCATGCGCGCAACCATGCGGGCGAGTTCGAAGGAGCCCGGGTGGCCCATCTGAAAGTGTGGCGTGTAGTCGTTCTGCTTGAGCTGGGCGTAGACCGCTTCGGAAATTTCGGTCCGTCCATGTCCGCACGCGACATTGAAAAGGCTAGACGAGCCGTCAAGGATTTGGCCGCCATTCTGATCCCACATGTAGCAACCTTCGCTTCTTACGACGAGGCGCGGGTTCTCTTTGAATTCCTTGTTCTGAGTAAATGGCAGCCAGTGTTCTTCAAGTGAATTTGCGGTGTACTGCATCGGGCGCGTCCTCTCAGGCGGGTGCGTAAAAATCTTTGGCCGCCCTCTCTCGTGCTCTTGTCGGTCGAGGGTTGCCATCGCAGACTAGCACCAATCGGCATTGGTGCTAAAGGGGCATTGACGAAGACACCGAAGCTGCCGGTTGCGGTGGCGTGTCTTGTACCGCTGGTGGGGTCATGGTAGCTCGCGATACCGGATTTTAAGATGAGCGTTTGGCGCGCCTCAATGAGGGCGTTTGGGCCAATTTTATTCAGTCGCTTCTCGAGGGTTGGATTATGCGCGTCATCGTAACCGGAGGGGCCGGGTTCATCGGATCTGCCGTTTGTCGTGATCTCGTCCGGCGCGGCGGCATTGATGTCCTCAACATTGATAAGCTCACGTATGCTGGCAATCTTGCGTCGTTGCGTGAAGTCGAAAACTCGCCGCATTACCGTTTCACGCAAGCCGACGTCGCCGACCTCGAAACCATGACGAAGATTTTCCGGGCGTTCGAGCCCGATCATGTCATGCATCTGGCGGCGGAAAGCCACGTCGATCGGTCGATCACCGGCGCGAAAGATTTCATCGACACCAACATCACAGGAACCTTTGCGCTGCTCGAAGCCGCGCGTGATTACTGGTCGCGATTGCCTGATAAGCGCCGTGAGGCGTTTCGTTTCCTGCATGTCTCGACCGATGAAGTTTACGGCTCGCTTGGGGCGGAGGGGCTGTTTGTCGAGACAACGGCCTACGATCCGAGCTCGCCGTATTCAGCATCCAAAGCAGCAGCGGATCATCTGGCTAATGCATGGGCGCGAACCTATGGTGTGCCGGTGGTGCTTTCGAATTGCTCAAACAACTACGGCCCCTACCACTTCCCGGAAAAACTGATTCCGCTGGTCATTCTCAATGCGCTGCACGGCAGGCCGCTGCCCATCTACGGTGCTGGGGAAAACATACGGGACTGGCTTTATGTCGACGACCACGCGAAAGCGTTGTTCACGATCGTGACGACGGGGCGCATCGGTGAGAAATACAATGTTGGCGGGGGCAACGAGCGCCGCAATATCGACGTGGTGCGTACGATCTGCCGGATACTCAATGAGCGGCGGCCCGATCCGCAAGGAGATCACGAGCGTCTTATTGAATTCGTGACTGACCGTCCGGGCCACGATCAGTTGACCTCAATCGGCAGCGTCGCGAGGATCCTCCGGGACTGCCCCGAGACGTAACGCAGCTCATGTGCGCCCGGAGTATCCGGCACCCGGACCTCCAGGGGCGAGCCATTCC
>CAZWCL010000226.1:0-6223 GCA_964632265.1 uncultured Hyphomicrobiaceae bacterium
AACTCCACCGCCTGCACGCCGGCCTGCCCGGCGGCGGTTTCAGTTTCGGTTACGGCTCGATGCATGGCCAGGGTAACCCGTTGCTCAAGGTGCCGCCGGTCTCGCACTCGGCCGGGGCCAATCCGATCGACAGCTTCATTCCGGTTGCGCGGATCACGGAACTGCTGGAGCGGCCTGGTGAGGCGTACGACTTCGATGGTGAGCGGCGGCGGTTTCCCGACACACGGCTGATTTATTGGTGTGGTGGCAATCCGTTCCATCACCATCAGGACCTTAATCGCCTGCTGAGGGCGTGGCGCCGCCGGCCAGAGACGATTATCGTCAATGAGCCCTGGTGGACGCCGACGGCGAAGCTCGCCGATATCGTGCTGCCGGCGACGACCACGCTCGAGCGCAACGACATCGGCGCATCGTCACGCGATCGCTTCGTGATGGCGATGAAGCAGGCTATCCCGCCACAGGGCGAGGCGCGGAATGATTTCGATATTTTTGGCCAGTTGGCCGAGCGAACCGGCGTGGCAGAGGCATTCGGATACGACCGCGATGAGGGGACATGGCTGCGCAAACTCTATGATGAGGCGTGCGCCAAGGTGACTGGTAGCGGCCTGAACCTGCCAGACTTTGAAACGTTTTGGGCGGCCGGCTATCTGGAGACGCCGGAGCCGGCGGAACACTACAATGTCTATGCCGATTTTCGTGCCGACCCTGACGCGAACCGGCTGCCGACGCCTTCGGGGCGGCTGGAGATCTTCTCGGAAGAGATCGCCGGGTTTGCATATGATGACTGTCCGGGACATCCGGCCTGGATCGAACCGGCGGAGTGGCTTGGCAGCGGGATGGCGGACCGGTGGCCGTTGCATCTGATCTCGAACCAGCCGACGCACAAGTTACACTCGCAGCTCGATTTTGCGGGCCCGAGCCGGGCGGCGAAAGTCGCTGGGCGGGAGACCGCAACCTTGTCGTTCGAGGATGCCGAGGGGCGGGATATCGAGGACGGTGATATGCTGCGTCTCTTCAATGAACGCGGCGAGACATATGCGGTCGCGCGGGTTTCCGATGATGTGCGGGCGGGTGTTGTGCTGTTGCCGACAGGGGCCTGGTATGACCCGAGCGACCCAACCGGTGCCGGGGGTGCAGAAAAACACGGCAACCCCAATGTGCTGACGCTCGACAAAGGTACATCACGTCTCGCGCAGGGGCCGAGTGCGCACACGACACTTGTCGAGGTCGAAAAATATGTCGGCGAGGTGCCAAATGTCACGGCGTTCTCGCTGCCGGAGATCGTGGCGAAGACCTAGAGCGGGTCCAGTTACGAACGGGCTGCAACTAAACCGGAAATGATCTGGCGCCTAATCGCCTCGCAGCAAACGGCTGGCGACTGGGTACAAACCTTCGTGGCCCATCATGCAGACGTTGAAGCCGTCAGTGCCGAAGAGGGGTACAAAGGCTTGATCGAGGACGTTCAGGCCGCCGGTGTAGGCGCCGAAGGCGGGTAGGACGATGCGGCGGCTGTTGCCGATGAAGCAGGGCCGGCGCAGGGCGTGGCCGTAAAGCGATATTCTTGCCGCCGGATGCAGGTGGCCGGCGATCTCGTGGGTAACCGGGGCGGCGACCGGTTCATGGCGCAGCGTCAGGCCGCCGATGACAAGCTCGTCGAGGACGTGGCCGCCGATGGTCTCGGGAAGCGCCGGATCATGGTTGCCGGTAACCCAGAACCAATCACAGTCTTCCTGGAGAATGGCGAGAATCTCGCGGTCCTCGGGGGTCAGACGCGAAGGGCCATCGATGTCGTGAAAGCTGTCGCCCAGCAGGATGATGTTTTGGGCATCGTAGGTGTCAATGGCGCGGGCCAGCGCGAGGAGGGTCGCGCGGGTGTCGTAGGGGGGCAGCATCTGGCCGCGGCGCGCGAAATGGGAGCCCTTTTCCAGATGCATGTCGGCGACAATGAGTGCGTCTTCACTTGACCAGTAAAGCGCGCCGGACTGATCCGCGATCATGGCGCGCCCGCTCACGGTAACACGTTGGGCGCCATATTCGCGCAGGTCGAACCGTTCTGGTTTTAGTTCAAGCATCAGCGATCAACCGCCAGTTTCGTGAGTAGCGCCGTAGTGGCCAGATTATCCGGCCTCAGGTTTCCGCGATCAGGAGGTCGGCGGCATCGCGCATCAGGTCGTCGGCCGTCTGCCCATGCACAGGTATAACGCCGATTTCAAGCATCAGCGGTACGGACAACGGAGACACGCGCTCTAAGGCAACATGCCTGATTCGGCCTTGAATTCGTGCGAGAAAATCGCCCAGACGACCGACGTCGAGCAAACCCGTCGCAGTGTCCTGCCAAGCTGCTTCGAGCAAAATGTGGCCGGGGTCGTGTTGCCGCAGGACGTCATAGATGAGATCGGACGAGGCGGTCATCTGGCGTCCGGTCTTCTCGCGGCCGGGATGGCGACGTTCAATCAGACCGGAGATTATGGCGCACGAACGGAAGGTGCGCTTCATCATCAGCGATTCAGACAGCCATGCATCGAGGTCGTCGCCGAGCATGTCTTCTTCGAAGAAGCCGTCGATGGCGGGGCTACCGGATTGGAAGGCGCGGCCGATATCGCGGCCCGACCAGATCGCAATGGCGTAGTCGTTGGCGACGAAGCCGAGCGGTAGAAGGCCGGCACGCTGGAGACGGCGGGTCAGCAGCATGCCGAGGGTCTGATGGGCAAGGCGGCCTTCGAAAGGATAGATGACGAGATAGTGCTTGCCGCCGCGCGGAAATGTTTCGACGAGAACCCCATCAGTGCCGGGCAGAAGGGATTTGTCGTCTTGTAATTCGAGCCATTCGCGCACAGGCGTTGGCAAGCCGCGCCAACTGTCGCGATCTTCAAGCATGGCGCGGACGCGGGTGGCGAGATGGGTCGAGAGCGGGAACTTGCCGCCGGGATAGCTCGGGATGCCAGGGGTCGCCGTACTTGAGCGTGAAACATAGGCCTCGGTGTCGAACATGCCTTCGAAGCGGACCACCTGGCCGGCAAAGGCGAATGTGTCGCCGTAGGTGAGTTCGCCGACAAAATATTCGTCGAGTTCGCCGAGAACCTTACCGCCGCGCGCGCCTTTCCGGGCAACGCTGCCCGTCTTGCCGCCTGGACGCACGAGCCGAACGCGGATCTTCGGCGCTTCGACGATCGTGCCGCAGTTCATGCGGTATTGCTGTGCGAATTTTGGATGGGCAAGGCGCCAACGGCCATCCGATGTCGGCTTGAGGCGGGCGTATTGGTCGTAAGCTCTGAGCGCATAGCCACCGGTGGCGACGAAACCGGTGACGCGGTCGAATGTCTGGCGCGTGAGAGTGGCGTAGGGGGCGGCGGAGCGGACTTCGGCGAAGAGGTCATCGGCTGCGAAGGGTCCGGCGCAGGCGGTCGCCATGATGTGTTGGGCGAGCACATCGATCGTGCCGACGCGGTTCAGAACGGCGTCCTGAGTGCCGTCCCTGGCGGCATCGAGCGCCGCCCGGCATTCGAGTACTTCGAAGCGGTTTGAGGGTACCAGCAGCGCCTTGGACGGTTCCTCCAGACGGTGATTGGCCCGACCGATCCGTTGCATCAGGCGGCTTGCGCCTTTGGGGGCGCCGACGTTGATGACGAGATCGATATCGCCCCAGTCGATACCGAGATCGAGGGTGGAGGTCGCCACGACAGCCTTGAGTTTGCCAGCGGTCATGGCCGCCTCGACGCGGCGGCGCTGGGTTGCATCGAGAGAGCCGTGGTGGAGGGCGATCGCAAGCGCATCTTCGTTGGCGCGCCAGAGCTCCTGGAAGAGCAATTCAGCCTGGCTGCGCGTGTTGACGAACAAAATGGTCAGGCGATGGGCCTTGATGGCATCGTACATGGCGGCGACGGCGTAGCGCGCGGTATGGCCCGACCAGGGCAGGGGCGCGTCACCTTCGAGGATGGTGATGTCGGGCTCGACGCCGCCGGCGGTCTCGACGAGGTCTGCGAGGGCGAGTTGGTCGTCCGGTGCGGTCTGGGCGCGCAGATAGGCTCTCAGTTCACTGGGGCGGGCGACGGTGGCGGAAAGGCCGGTGACGCGAAGTTCTGGGGCGAGGCGGCGGAGGCGGGCCAGGTCGAGGGCGAGGAGATCGCCGCGTTTGGAACCTGCGAGCGAATGAAGTTCGTCGAGGACGACGGTTTTCAGGGTCGAAAAGAGGCGCGGGGCATCTTCATGGGCGAGCAAAAGGGCGATCTGCTCGGGGGTGGTCAGCAGGATATTGGGCGGCTTCGTGCGCTGGCGCTGGCGTTTGGCGGCGGACGTGTCGCCGGTGCGTGTTTCGATGGTGATATCAAGGCCCATTTCTTCAGCCGGCGTCGTGAGGTTGCGGGCGACGTCGACCGCGAGGGCCTTGAGGGGAGAAATGTAAAGCGTGTGCAACTCATTGCGGTGACCGGACAGCGTTCGCCAATCATCAGACAAGAGATCAATCAGGGTTGGAAGAAAACCCGCAAGGGTCTTGCCGGCGCCCGTGGGCGCAATCAAAAGTGTGTCGCGGCCGGTCCTGCCCTTCTCGATAAGTGCCGTCTGATGAGACCGGAGGGTCCATCGGCGTCTCTTGAACCAATCGGCTATCGGGTCTGGCAGTTCGACTGTTGCGAGTTGGTGCTGCGAACGTGTTTCCGGACGCGGCTTGGCCATGGCAATGGGCTTGTTCGTGGTCTTGCCTTGGGCGAGGCCTCGCGCCTTGCCGGCACCTAAACTGTTGCCTTTCGGTTTGGGTCGCTCTTGCGTCGGGTTCAACCGGGGTTTGACCGGTTCCGAGGCTCCTGATCGCGAGATGACCTTGCGCCGGCGCGGCCGCGCGGCGGGGTCGTCCTCTTGTTCGCGCGTTTTTTTGCGGGGAGGCTTCATTTTTCAGGCTGGACCGGCGTCATTTGAATGCGGAACTCGGTGCTCCGGTTCATCTCTATATCGTCTTCGTGCCCGGTTCGCGCTAGAAGAGGCTGCCGGAAGGGTGCATCCAGGCTACAATAGTGCACGTGACGTTCAGGTTTGCTGTCGATTTCACTGGTAAAAGTCCTGGTGCGTTGCTCGACTTGTTCGCCGGTAAGGCGCGTTACAGGAGATCCTGTCCTCATGAAAGATCGTGTCCATTTCCTCTATCTGAACATTGGGCATTTTCTCGATCACCTGTTCATGCTGATCTTTGCGACTGTGGCCGCGCTCGTCCTGATTGGCGAGTGGGGTATGTCGTATGCGGAACTGGTACCTTACGCGACGCCGGGATTCATTGCTTTCGGATTGTTCTCGCTGCCTGCCGGGTGGTTGGCTGATCGCTGGAGCCGCGAAGGTATGATGGCGCTCTTTTTCATTGGTAGCGGGGTGGGTGCGATTGCCACATCGTTTTCGTCATCGCCGCTTGAGATCGGCATCGGCCTGTTTGTGGTCGGTATTTTTGCTGCCATCTATCACCCAGTGGGCCTTGCCATGGTGGCCCGTGGCGGTGACCGAATGGGGCGAGATATCGCTATCAATGGCGTTTGGGGTAATCTCGGTGTTGGCAGCGCGGCTCTGCTGACGGGGTTTATGATCGATCAGGCTGGATGGCGTGCGGCGTTCTGGTTGCCGGGTCTGCTCTCGATGGCAATCGGTGTCGCCTATGCCTTACAGTTCCAAGACCGGATGGCGACGCGCAATGCCTCGAGTGCGACGCTGCCGTCGCAGGCTGTGGCGGGATCCAACGTTAGTGGCAGGGCGCCGGCGACGGGTGGCGATGACGAATGGCGGTCGATGCTGGTCCGAATTACCATCATCATCTTTTTCACAACCGCGATCGGCAGCATCGTATTCCAAGGTACGACCTTCACTTTGCCGAAGGTCTTCGAGGAGCGTCTCGGCGGTATCAGTAACTCCGCCACCGCGATCGGTGGTCTCGCGTTCATGGTATTCGCCATCGCCTCGATGGCCCAACTCGCTGTTGGCGCGTCGCTCGACAGGTTCGGTGCGCGACAAGTCTTTATGGTGGTGGCGCTGATCCAGATCGTGTTTTTCCTGGCGATGCCCGGGCTGAGCGACTGGCCGGCGCTGTTTGTTGCGCTCGGTTTCATGCTGGGTGCTTTCGGGCAGATCCCGATTAACGACTATATGATCGGCAAGATGGCGAAGTCGGAATTGCGCGCCTCGATCTACGGCACGCGTTACATTGTCAGTTTCGCTGTGCTGGCGGCGGTTCTGCCGCTGATCTCGT
>CAZWCL010000227.1:0-6120 GCA_964632265.1 uncultured Hyphomicrobiaceae bacterium
CCGGGGCCGAGATCTCGGTGACGAGAGGTGCGTTTTCGCCGATGAGATGCTTGGCGCCCGTGTCGCCCTTGACCTGGCTCATGTCGGGGAAGAAGCGAGCCGCCCAAAGAATAGGATTGCCGCGTTTGCCGGCGTGAACGGGAACGCAGATGGCGCGGCCGTCATCAGGCGCGAATGCGGCGATGAGGCGATCGATGAGATCGCTCGTGACGAACGGCATGTCACCAAGCAGGACAATGGCGCCGTCGAGGTCTTCCTCCAACGCGGCGGTGCCGGCGGCAAGCGAGGTGGAGAGCCCGTCGGCGAAATGCGGGTTGTGCGTGTAGGTGACGTCGAGGCCGGACAGGGCATGCTGGACTTCGGCCGGACGGCTGCCGGTGACGACGCGGACGCGGTCGACGTTGGCGGCCAGGGCTGCTTCGGCGACGTGGCGGACCATCGGCTTGCCGGCGATTTCCTCTGTCAGTTTGTTGGCGGTGCCCATGCGGGTCGAGCGGCCGGCGGCGAGTATGAGTGCTGCGATGCGTGGCGCTCGCGAGGTGTCTTCTGGCCGCGCGGGCCTGGTCTCGCGCGGCTGTGGGCGGGAGGCGATTTCCATGAGCAGACCGCCAGGGGCCATGCGTGCGATGTCATCGGGTGACGTGGCGAGGCCGGCGAGGGTGCGTTCGAGTATCCAATCGAGCCCGTTGATGCGCGGTGAACTGGCGCAGCTCGGTACGCCGATGACCGTCCGCCCGCGGAGCTCGCCGAGCATGAGAAGATTGCCGGGATCTACCGGCATCCCGAAGTGGTGGACGGTGCCACCGGCGGCGACGAGGGCGGCGGGGATGACGTCGGCGCGGTCGGAGATCGCCGAGGCGCCGAAGATGAGGATGGGGTCGAGGTCGTCAGCGGCGAAGGCGCGGATCGCGTCAGCTACGGCATCGCGCGTGTGCGGCACGGTTTGGTGACGCGCGAGTTTGCTGCCGAGGCCGGTGATGCGCTTCTCGTTGACTTCGCGGCGCTTGGTGACGACCGATGGCTTTGTCGTGGCGATCTCGGTGATGATCAGGCCGCTCCGGTGGGGATGAAAAGGCGCGAGCGTAACAAGTGGCGCGCGACGCGCGGAGAGTTGGGCGCGGGCCTTGGCCATGACGTCGCCCGGCAGCGCGTAGGGGATGATTTTTATGGTCGCAATCATGCGCCCGGCGGCGATGCGCTCATTGGGCGGCAGGGTCGCCACGGTGAGGCCTTCGTTGATGAGGTTGAGGGCTACGAGGTCGTCGCGGTCGACCTGGAGCAGGCCGTCGGCAGCGGCGTAGAGGTTGACGCGCCCGGTTGCGGCATCGGCGATGTCAACGTGAGGGCCGGAGATGAGACGGGCGATTTCGGTGGCGGCGTCATCTTCCAGGATATCGCCCGGTTCAAGGGTGGCGACGGTGACTTCTGCAAGGCCCGCCTCGCGGAGGCGGGAGATGTCGCCGGCGGCAAGGCGCGTGCCTTTTTTCAGCGCACCGCCGGGAAGGCGCACGGTATGCGCGAGGATGGCGCCTTCGGCGTGGTCGAGTGATTGAGGGCCGAACTTCATGGGGTCGCGCCTCCGAAACGGGCCGTCGATCGTTGGTTGTCAGCTCTGATCGTCAAGCTTACCACGAAGCGCCGCGGTGACCTCTGCGATAATCGACACGGCGATTTCAGGTGCGCCCATCGCGCCGATGTCGAGGCCGACAGGTGCGTTGATGCGGCCGAGCTGGGTTTGTGTGAGGCCGGCTGCGGTCAGGCGGTCGATGCGCTTTTCATTGGTGCGGCGGCCACCGAGGGCGCCGATATAAAAGGGTGGCGGTGTTGCCGACAGCGCATGGGTCAGGGCCGGGTCGTCGATCTTCGGGTCGTGGGTGAGAGCTATGAAAGCAGTGCGTGCATCGACGCCGGTCTCGGCCAGCGCTTCGTCGGGCCAGCGTGTGTCGCGGGGGACGTCGGCGAAGCGTTCCTCGCTGGCGAAGGCGGTGCGCGGGTCGATGACGTAGGGTGAATAGCCAAGCTGGCGCGCCATTGGGATCAGCGCCTGAGCGATGTGGACCGCCCCGATGATAATCATGCGTAACGGTGGATTGTAGACCTTGATAAAGACCTCGTCGCCGTCGATCTCCGCGAGGCGGCTGCGGTCGAGGCGAAAGTGTTCACGCAGTTTGCCGGCAAGCGGCTCCGCAATCGCGATGCCGTCTGCCTCGGCCGCGTCGGGATGAGGCAACAACTGTTGATCGCCTGTCGCGATCCAGGTGACGAGGGCCATCGCCTGACGGTTCGCGATGGCCTCGCCCAGTTGCTCGATGTGCTGGCGTTTCATGCGCGTTTCAATTCCGGGTGACGGGTTCGACGAATATCTTGATGCGGCCGCCGCAAGCAAGTCCGACCTCCCAGGCGGTCTCGTCGGCGACACCAAATTCCATGGTGGCCGGTTTCCCCGAGGCTATCACGTCGGCGGCCTCCAGGATCACGGCGCCTTCGACGCAACCGCCAGAGACCGAGCCCTCGAAGTTGCCTTCGGCGTCGATGAGAAGCTGGCTGCCAGCGGGCTGCGGGGCTGAACCCCAGGTTTCAATGACGGTTGCGATGGCGATGTCGCGGCCTTCGTCGAGCCATGAAAGGGCCCGGTTCAGGATCGGGGTGGCGGTGTCGGGTGCGTGCGTTGGCATGGGGGGTGTTTCGCGGTTTGGGTTTCGGTCGGTGGCTGGTTTCAGTGCAGGGGTGACGGTGTGCCGGTTGGAGCCCTAATCGATCATCGGTGGGCGGCCGATGAGGCCGTGGTCGCGCTCGAAGGCCGCGGCGATGCGCAGTGCCATGGCTTCGCCGCCCCCCGGACACATGGTTTGCAGGCCAGTGGGCAGGCCGGTGCTGGTGAGGCCCATCGGTACGGTGGTTGCGCAAAATCCCAGATAGTTGACGTTGCGGGTCATAAGAGCCGCCGTGCCGGATTGGTCGATGGCGTCGATGGGTGTCGGCGGGAACGGCAGGGTCGGTGTCATTAGTGCGGCTATGTTCCGGCGGCGCATCGCGTCAATGGTCGCGGCGCGATGCTCGACGCGGCGATGGAGCGCCTCGACGAGTTGGCGTGAGGGGATCTCGCGACCATAGAGGATACGGGCTGCGACGTCGGTGTCGACTCTGTTCGATGGGGTCTCGTACATTGCGCCATGGTGATAATAGCCCTCGGCGGAAATGATGGTCGCGACGTCGCGCTTCATGTGTTCGTTCGGGACGGGTAAGGCGAACGTCACGATTTCGGCGCCACTGGCGGCGAGGCGATCGAGAGCGGCCTCGTAGCGCTCGCGGACTTCCGGTTCGACGATTTCTAGCTCGCTCTCGGGCAGCCGGCCCAGTGTGAGGCCGTTAACGCCGGCGTCGAGCACGGCAAAGAGGCCGGTGCGGTGTTCGAGGTCGCGGCCGGTGTCGGCGGGGTGGCGGCCGTCCATCGCCTCGAACATCAAAGCGGCGTCTTCGACCGTCCGGGTCATCGGCCCCGGTGTGTCGAGCGTGTGGGAGAGCGGGACGATGCCGGTAAGCGGCAACCGACCTTCGGTGACCTTAAGGCCGGCAAGGCCGCATGCAGCAGCGGGAATCCTGACCGAGCCGCCAGTATCGGTGCCGAGCGCGCAATGGACCATGCGGGCCGCGACAGCGACGCCGGAGCCGCTGGATGAGCCGCCAGGCATGCGTTTCGTCTCTGGGTCCCAAGGGTTCCATGGCGTGCCGCGCACCTGGTTGGTGCCCCAGGCTCCGTAGGCGACTTCCACGGTCTTGGTTTTGCCGACGAGAATGCCGCCGGCAGCGATCAGGCGTCTGGCGATCGTCGCCGTTTCCTCAGCGATGTGGTCTTCACGGACTACCGTGCCGCCGGTGGTGGGCAGACCTTTTACGTCGACTAGGTCTTTCAGTGCGAAAGGTATGCCGTGGAACGGTCCAATCCGGTGGCCGCTGGCGATCGCCCTGGTTGCAGCCTCGGCGGCTTCGCGTGACGTTTCCGCCAGGACAACTTCGAAGGCGGCGAGTTTCGGTTCGTGGCGTTCGATCGCGGCGAGGGCGTCGCCGACGGCATCGGTCGGCGAGAATTCGCCGGTTTCGAAGGCAGCGGCAAGGTCTTTGATGGGGCGTTCGGAAATCTGGGACATAGTCAGCAACGGCTCGTGCTTTTGGTGCAGTTTTCGCTTCGTTGCACTATGGTGTTGGCAATAGGCTGCGGTCAATCGGCGGCAAGGATAACAGACGGGCATAACAAACGGAAAGAGCGGATGCAGGCACGAGAGGTGACGGACGAGATCGCGGTCTCCCCGGAAATTTCGGTGGAAGATGTGAGCGATATCGCGGCGGCGGGCTATCGGTCAATTATATGCAACCGGCCGGACGGCGAAACGATCGGACAGGCACGGTTTGAAGAGATAGAGGCGGCGGCCCGGGAAGCGGGACTGGAGATCGTCTGGCAGCCCGTGCTGAGCGGGCAGGTGATGGACGAAGATGGCCGGCAGTTTGCCGAGTTGGTCGCCGATTTGCCGAAACCGGTCTACGCATACTGCCGGTCGGGAACGCGGTGCATTGTGCTGTGGTCGCTGGGTGAAGCGGCGCGGGGTGCCCGCGAGCCGGCCGATATCGTGCGCCGGGCCGGCGAGGTTGGTTACGATCTGCGTGCCCTGATGCCGCGGCTCGAAGCATTGAAAGCGGCGACGGACGCCAAATGACGACTTCGGACCAGCCTCTGGCCGATGAGGTCGAAACGGCGCTGGCAGCTTTTGTTGATGATGATCCGGGACGGAGCGTGGCCGTGGGCTTCCTGATGGAAGGTGGGGGGCCGCCTCATTGGTCGACGTTGCACATTGCCGGTGATGTAGCACGACCGGTCGCGAGTGTACTCAAGATCGCGCTCGTCATGGCGCTTTATGACGCGGCGGCCGGCGGCCGGCTGTCACTCGGCGAAGAGGTTGCCGTCAGTGAGCTCGGTGAAACGCGGTATTGCTCGATCATGCGGGCATTCGATCCGGGACGGCGGCTGACGTTGGCGGAACTCTCCAGCATTGCGCTGATTACAAGTGATAATCCGATCGCAGTATTACTTGAGACGCGGGTTGGTCGTGACGCGGTGGACGCTGTTCTGAGGCAGGCGCTCGGGCGGGGCGATCGGCGGATGGCGGCGGGGTTCAGCGAAGGCGAGCTTGGCGTGGCAAACCGGGCGAACGAGATGAGCGCGCTCGACGTGTTGCGCCTGCTCGACACGCTCAGGGCAAAGCCACGGTACAAGCCGATCATAGAGGCTCTCGAGAACAATCTGCGCAACAATCGCATTCCTGCGCTACTGCCGGATGAGGCTGTGATTGCTCACAAGACCGGTAGCTTGGCGGGGGTGGTGAATGATGCCGGTATCGTGCGGCTTGGTGAGGTGTGTTTTGCCGCGGCTTTTCTGGCCGACGGGCAAGCGGACGCGGCGGCGACGTCGGCTGATATTGCGGCGTGCTCGGAGCGGCTGTTTCGTTTGCTGACCAAGCGCTGAGCGGCCGGCGGCGGCCGGCCGCGGTGCCGTCAAATCCAATCATGCCGGGCGAAGTCCCATCAGACCGGGAATTTACGCTCGTAAAGATCGGGAAGATCGTTGGCGATCAGGATGACGTCGCCGCTGCGTGTGTTCCGGTCCAGCCAACTACGGGCTTCGGCGAACTGTTCGAAGGTGTGGATCTCGGGGGGCGTGTCGGCCTCGTTTAGACCCGTGAGAAAGGTTGGAATGCGGACTGGTTTGACGACAAGCGCAATGTCGACGGTTTCGGCGGCTTTACGGCCGAGTTGATGGTGTGCGCTGTCGTGTTTCGCGCCGAGTTCGGCGACACCTGGTGTCACCAGGATGCGGCGCCCCTCATCGGGCTGGTCTTCACGCAGCATCTGCATGAGGTCGAGGGCGTTGGCAACGCCTTCGGGATTGGCGTTGTAGGCATCGTCAAGATAGGTGACGCCGCCCGCCAGCCGCTTGAGTTCGAGGCGATGGGCGATCTGGGGCGTGGATCGCATGGCGGTTTGGATACGGTCGGCGTCGAAGCCGAGGTCGTTCGCCAGTGCGAAGGCGAGTGCCATATTGCGACCGTGATGGAGACCGAACAGTGG
>CAZWCL010000228.1:0-6086 GCA_964632265.1 uncultured Hyphomicrobiaceae bacterium
TCCGGATGAACGCGATACGGGCCGAATGCGTTGGCGGCCAGACAGGACGAGGAAGCCTTCTCGGCCCTGTTTGCGCGTTATGCACCACGGATCAAGGGCTACATGATGCGCCACGGCGCCAACGCTCCCACTGCAGAGGAGGTTGCACAGGGAGCGATGTCCCTGGTCTGGCGCAAGGCTGGCATGTATTCGCCGGATAAAGGCAATCCATCGACATGGATTTTCACCATAGCGCGGAACCTGCGGATTGATCGCGTCAGGCGTGAGCGCGTTTTCCAACCGCTACCGGAAGGGCACAATGAAGAGGCGTCCGATGATGAGCCCGCGGACATTGCCCTTATCCGCGAGGAGCGTTACGCCGCGCTGCGCCAAGCACTGGCAACCCTGCCGGCGGATCAGCTCGAAATCGTCACGCTGTCATACATGGATGGCCTGTCGCACAGCCAGGTTGCCAAACGCCTCGATTTACCGTTGGGCACCGTGAAATCGCGCATGCGTCTGGCCTACAATAAGCTTCGCCCAATGCTCGAAGGCTTGAAGTAGGCGCCTTTTCAGCTATCGCTTTGAGCGAGCTCGGCTAAAAACGCTGGTTTCGTCTCGCTGGCCAACAGGATGATGCAACCGTTCGGACCAGCCAGAACCGAATGGCGCATATCATCGTCAAGATCCGACATATCGCCTACGTCGAAGCTGCCGCTTTCATCACTGCAAGAGCCGCGCAGCACGAGTGCCAACTCTTCGCCGACATGACCGTGCTCCGGCAATCGCGCACGCGGCTCGAGCCGCAGCAAGCGAAGGTCACCCTTGGCATTTGAGGAAAGCGGGATCGCGTATGTCGAGATGCCCGGCTGCACTTCGGTCCACTGAACGGCATCCAGGAAATGGCCGATGACCGGTATGAGCGGCCACGGCACGTCTCCCTTAACGGGCTCTGAATTCGATCCGCGGATTTGATCGAAAGTCTCGGCCGTGCCCGCCACGCTGCAGGCCGTCACGTTCTGGTCGCTCGCAGAACATTCAAACAGCCCCACCCCGATTTCTTCCAACACGCTCAGTTCCCGCATACAGTCCGAGCACATGGCCAGGTGCGATGTGACGACGGCACAAAGCGCTTCCGGCTGGCTGCCAGCGGAGCATGTCATCAGAGTTGCTACATCAGGATGATGGACGATCCGCATTATTTATCCTGCGTCAATAGAGGGTCACTTGTGTTGAACGCCAGCCCGTTGTTGAAAGGTGACATTGCTCAAGCGTCGGCACTTTTACGGCGAGTTGAGCCCCTCAGATCAATAAGGGCAAGTCGATTAATCTGATTTGCGCGCCTCCATTTTGCCTGCCCCCTGTCGGCCGCGTCAATTGCGGCGTTCCCCCAGAACCCGGGGGGGAGCCGTTCCCTCACTAACCGTTCGGGGTCGAGATTAGCAAACCGCGGGACCGGGATTGTTGTCGTGTGACGCGGCCGGGCTGATTGTGTCGGAGCAGGCCGGCCGGTCGTCAGTTACGTCAAAAGGCGCCGCCGTTTCCTGTCAGCTCTCAGCAGAGCCCGATCCTCTATAACTCTATCTCAAACGCGATCCTGTCGGCCTTGCGTCCGTTGCGGCTGCGTGAAAACATCGCATCAACGCTGAACGCCAACGAAAGCCGGCGAACGCGACGTGCCGGCCAAACCGGGAGAAATGCGATGGATGTCGGCTTCATGATGCTGTTTTCCAGCTACGGCTGGGACAATTGCCCCGACGAACGGGTGTGGAAAGAGGAATTGAGGTTGGCAGAACTTGCCGCGGACCTCGGCTTCGACACGCTCTGGTCGACCGAGCATCACTTTTGCGACTACTCGTTCTGTCCCGACAATATCCAGCTTATGACGCATCTTGCAGCGAAATACGCGCACGTCGACGTCGGCACGGCCGCCGTTATCCTGCCCTGGCACGACCCCCTGCGCGTCGCTGAGCAGGCCGCACTTCTCGACATGCTGAGCGGCGGGCGGTTGCGCTTCGGGATGGGCCGCGGATTGGCGCGGCGCGAATTCGAGGCCTTTCGCGTGCCGATGGATGAGTCGCGCGGGCGCTTCGACGAAGCTGCGCCGATGATCATCGAAGCTCTCAAGACCGGCTTCATCGAGGGCGGCGGGCCGCACTACGTTCAACCGCGCACCGAGATTCGGCCTCGCCCGCAGCACGACATGGCCGGCCGGCTCTACGCGGTGGCGACGAGTGACGAGTCGGTGGAATCCGTGTCGAAACTCGGCGACGTGCGCATCGTCATGTTCGCAGATCGCCCCTGGGAGATGCGCGCTCCCATCCTGGAGCGGGGCCGCGCATTGCACCAGCAGCACCACGGCCGCCCGGCCCCGCCGCCGATGTTGACCGATTTTGCCATATGTACGACTGACAACAAGCAGGGTGAAGAGTGGGCGCGCCAGTATCAAGGCATGTTCACGAAGAGCAATTTCTATCATTACGAATTCCTCGGCAAGCATTTCGCCGATGTGAAGGGCTATGGCGGCTATCAGGAGAAGGCCGAGTTCGCGCGCAAGACCGGCGGCGACCTCTCGGGTGCCGTCGACAACTTCATGAAGGCCGCGAGTTGGGGTACGCCGGACCGTATCCTTCGCCAGCTAGAGGAGCGCCGCGCTGTTGTTGGAGACTTTGAATTGAACGTCGCCTTCCGCTTCGGCGGCACGCCGATGAGCGTCGCCGAGGAGGGGCTTAAGCTGTTCGCGAAGGAGGTGCTGCCCGTCCTCAAAACGTGGGAGCCCAAGGGCCGCGAGCGGCCGGCTGCCGCATCCTTGGCAGCCGAATAGGCGGCCGGCGATGTCCCGGCAGGTTATCGCGCTGACCGATTTCGCCCTGCGCAATTGGGAGCCGGCGGCGAGCGGTACGCACGTCGTCGGCATTACACCGGAGGACCTAGTTGCGCGCTGCAGCGAGGCCCTTCGCGAGGGCGCACCCCTGGCCGCCGGCTATGCACCATTTTGCAAGCATCTCTTCCTGGTCAATGACACGGCGACGAGGTGCGGCTTCGCACCGGTCAGTGAAGCCAACCGCCATCTTCTGCGCTCAGGCTATCGCGCGCGCCGCGATGGCGAGCTTGCCGTTCTGGAACGCTGGTTCGAGGGCCTCGATGCCCCCCGCGCAACGCACCTCGACGTGATCCTTTACAGCCACGACCAACTCGTCGCCGAAGCCGCAGACTTCCCCGGCGACCAAGACGTCCCGGACTGCGATTGGGGCATCGTCAGCATTATCGCCACGCTCTCTCCGTCCGAGCCGCCGATGCCGCCGATCACCCAGATGCGCAACGCACTGGGCCGCGAAGCCGGCGGGTCCGGCCGCCCGATCGACCGGACTGCCTACGCCCGCGCCGTCGATTTTTGGGAACGCCACGCCGCCGTCAAATGAGGGTTCGCGCCGACCCTGAAACGCGCTACCTATAGCAGGCTGTTGAAGAACTCATGTGGCTCGCGACGCCTGCTTGGCACGACGCGCGGTCGTCCGGTCGCGCACCGATTAACCATTGAAAGATCAGTATATGTCCGAAGATGCCTACGAACCGCCGAAAGTCTGGAAATGGGAGCAGGAGAACGGCGGCCGGTTCGCCAACATCAATCGTCCGATCGCCGGCGCAACGCATGACAAGGAACTGCCCGTCGGTGACCACCCCTTGCAACTTTATTCGTTGGCAACGCCTAACGGGGTCAAGGTCACAGTCATGCTCGAGGAGTTGCTGGCGGCCGGCCACAGCGGCGCCGAATACGATGCATGGCTTGTCAACATCCGCGAGGGCGATCAGTTCGGTTCCGGCTTTGTGTCCGTCAATCCGAACTCGAAGATCCCGGCCCTGATGGACCGCTCCGGCGCCAAGCCGACGCGCGTTTTCGAGTCCGGCGCAATCCTCCTTTATCTCGCCGAAAAGTTTGGCGCCTTCCTGCCGGCAGATCCCGCCGAGAAGGCTGAAACGCTCTCCTGGCTGTTCTGGCAGATGGGCAGCGCCCCCTATCTCGGCGGCGGCTTCGGCCACTTCTACGCCTACGCCCCCTACAAGATGGAATATCCCATCAATCGCTTCACCATGGAAACGAAGCGCCAAATGGACGTCCTCGATCGCCAATTGGCCGAAAACAAGTTCATTAGCGGTGATGACTACACCATCGCCGACATGGCCATCTGGCCGTGGTATGGCGTGCTGACGACCGATGCCCTCTACGGCGCGGCCGAATTCATCGAGGCACAGTCATATAAAAATGTCGTGCGCTGGTATGACGACATTGCCGGTCGCCAGGCCGTCCAGCGCGGCCGCAAGGTCAACCGCATCAATGGTCCGCTCGAAGACCAACTTCATGAGCGTCACGCCGCGTCCGATTTCGACACCAAGACACAGGATAAGGTGCAGGACGCCACCTGACCTGCCAAGACGCCACCTGATAGGCGCACGCAAACCCTCCCGTCCGATGCATCAGCGGCCTACATGGCGTTTCATGGCGCCCCTTGATCCGGGCCGCTGATGCCGCCGGACGGGGGACGCCGATGTAACCGCTGCCACTGAGTGCTGTGACCGGGACAACGAGACCGTAGGCCTCGCCGAGGAGCTTATAAAGCCGGTCAAGTGTCACCGACACGCGCCTTCATGATTGCCGGCGGTCCGGTGACACTTAACTCTCGAGCACGGCGACCGCCCGGATTGGACTGGCCGTGCCGCCCCGGATTTTCAAGGGGAAGCCGATGAACCGGAACCGGCCGGCGCCGACCAGTTTGTCGAGGTTCCAGAGGCATTCAATGTGCGTGATGCCGCGCTCTGCACATGCCAGATGCGCCTTGAAATTGGGCTCCCCCTCGGGCGCCGGGCTTATCGCTTCGACACCGAACTGGATGATCTGCCTGTCCGCCAGCCAGTGCACGGCCTCGACGTGCAGCCCCGGAAAGTCGTGCAGATAGCCGGGCGTGCCAAATAGGCGGTCATTGACGCCCATGTGGATCAGCACCGTGTCGCCAGCCTTGATCTCCTGGCCCGACGCGGCAAGCGCCGCCTCCATTTCGGCCACCGTGATCTCATGGCGAAGCGCCACCCCGGAAAGGTCGAGGCAGATCGCCTCGGTGTAGAAATTCTCGAGCGGTATCTGGTCGATCGATGCAGCGCCTGGATCAGCGTTAAAGTGGCACGGCGCATCGACGTGCGTGCCCGCGTGATCACTGAGCGAGAGGTAGAGCGCCTTCGAGCTGAAGGACGTATCACCGGCCCGCTTTGTTTCGCTGTGATCATTCCAGACGGTCGTGACGACTGGCGGATGCGATGGATGGGCCGGTGTGCGATGATGAATTTCGCGGCTGAGATCGATGAGTTTCATGGCGCCCTCCTGTCTGTCAGGCCACTTGTGCGGCCGGCATGGTGCGCACCGCCGGCATTACGTGATCGGCAAATAGTTTCATCGAGCGCATGATCCGTTCATGGCCAACGTAGCCGAAGCTCATCTGGCACAGCACATGATGCACATCGATATCGCCGAGCGCTCTGAGCTGTTCGGCGACGTGACCGGGCGTGCCGCAGAAGGTACCGTTAGCCATGACGAACTTCACCGCCTCCTCATCGGAAACCTTGGCGGTGTTGGCCCACGGATTGAGAAGCCGCTCGTCAACGACGAAATCGTCCGGGTTCAGCGTCTCACGGGCATGCTTCATATGCTGGCGCCCCGCCGTGAGGGCTGCGCGCAATTCGTCTTCGGCTTGCGCTTGGTCCTCGCCTACGTGGACGAAGCGCCAGACCGCGGCATCGCGGCGCAAATCCCGCTGGCGCTCGGGCGCCAGACCGCTCGTCGCCAGACCCTTTTCGTAAAGCCGAAGGCGTTCGGTCAATTGCTCCGGCGGCAGGCGCACCGTCATGATCGGCACGCCCTGCCGACCGCAATGCTCAAAGGATGGGGCCGATACGGCGCTATGCCAGATCGGTGGGTGCGGTTGCTGGAAGGGCCTTGGCCTGAGTTCCGGCAGCGACAGTTTATAGAATTGGCCGTCGTGTTCGACCGCTTCGCCGGACCAGCAGCGCTTGAGAATTTCGAGCCCCTCCGCAAGCCGCTCGCGGCTGTCATCGGA
>CAZWCL010000229.1:0-6074 GCA_964632265.1 uncultured Hyphomicrobiaceae bacterium
TTCATGTCTGGTCGTCTCATAGGTTCCTGGTGATTTACTGAGATGCGCCGGAGCTTTTGGGGATGCAGCGCGCTGCAGGCTCCGAAGCGCGGCTGGCCATGCCGAGAATCGGAGAAAGAATTTGAGCGACGCGCAGGCGATAAATCGCCCTGATCCAGCGCCTTGGACCACCGTGCCGGCGACTGCGGTTCTTGTATTCGCCGACGGCACCATTTTAGAAGGCCGTGGCATCGGTGCCACGGGCCAGGCCGTCGGTGAGGTTTGCTTCAATACGGCCATCACCGGGTACCAAGAAATCCTCACCGATCCGAGCTACGCGGGCCAGATCATCACCTTCACGTTTCCGCATGTCGGCAACGTCGGCACCAATCCCGATGACGGCGAAACGTCCAACCTCGCGGCCCGTTCCGGCGTTCGCGGTTGTATTCTGCGAGCCGACATAACCGAGCCGTCGAACTATCGCGCGCGCGAGCATTTCGATTCGTGGCTCAAGTCGCGCAACATCGTAGGGATTTGTGCCGTCGACACCCGCGCCCTCACGACCCTAATCCGCGAGCGCGGCTATATCAATGCGGTGATCGCTCATGCCCCCGACGGCCAATTCGACCTCGACAAGTTGCGCGCCGAAGCGGCGGAATGGCCCGGTCTACTCGGCCTCGATCTCGTGCCGGACGTGACCAGCGGGCAGAGTTACACTTGGGACCAAATGCGATGGGCATGGCCGGACGGGTTTAGTGAGCTTGAGAACCCTGAATTCCACGTCGTCGCCATCGACTACGGCCTCAAACGCAACATCCTGCGCTGCCTGGCCAACGCCGGCGCGAGGGTAACAGTTGTTCCGGCGGCAACCTCGGCAGAAGATATTCTCGCGCGCAATCCGGACGGCGTCTTCCTTTCGAACGGGCCTGGCGATCCGTCTGCCACGGCAGAGTACGCGGTTCCGGAAATCCGCAAACTGGCCGAAAGCGGCGTGCCCCTTTTCGGTATCTGTCTCGGCCATCAGCTGCTGGCCCTCGCGCTCGGCGCAAAGACGGTGAAAATGCACCAGGGCCACCACGGCGCGAACCATCCCGTTAAGGACCACACGACCAGCAAGGTCGAGATCGTCTCGATGAACCACGGCTTCGCCGTCGATGGAAACAGTCTGCCGGAGGTCGTCGAGGAGACACACGTATCGCTGTTCGATGACTCGAACTGCGGCCTGCGCCTGGCTGGCAAGCCGGTGTTTTCCGTCCAGCATCACCCGGAAGCCAGCCCCGGTCCGCAGGACAGTCATTATCTTTTCACGCGGTTCGCCAATTTCATGCGCGAGCGTAACGGTCTGCCCAAGGTCGCCGAATAGGAGACAGCGGCCGGGGCCGGACCAAATACCCTACGCAGTCCCGGAGATGCGCCGATGTACCCGAGCACACCGCGTTCCCGTCGACCGACCGCGTTCAGTGTCGGCTTCGCAAGCGTCGTGCTCATTGTTATCGCGTGGTGGGTCGCGTCAACAACCGCCGCCGGCGCATGGCCACAGGTTTGGCGCTCCGGTGAGCTTCGCCGCCATCCTCTTGTCGGCACCATCTACGATATTCGCAAGGGCCGCGCCGTCTCCATCGATGAATACCGCGCAGCCCTTGCTACCGCCCGGTTCGTCCTCCTCGGCGAAGTCCACGACAATCCGGACCATCACCTTCTCCAGGCCATGGCCGTCCGCGCTGTCCCGGACCCGCTGGCGGTCGTCTTTAAGCATTTCACGGCCCCCCAGCAGACGCGTATCGATGCCTACATCAAGGCCCTGGCGCCATCCGATGGCGCGTCCGATAGCATGCCTGATAATGCTCTTGGCGGCGACGCGGTCGGCGGCCTGCTCGCGGCGACAGAGTGGGCAAAGAGCGGGTGGCCGGATGGCAGGATTTATCGACCGCTATTTGATGTTGTGCTTGCGCGTCGTGTCCCGATCGTAGCTGGCAATCCGCCCCGTGACCGTGTCCGCAGCCTCGCCCGGGGCAGCGAAGAGGCCTTGTCGCCGGCCGACCGCCGCACCTACCTCCTCGATCAGCCACTGGGCGCCCGCCTTGACGACGCCCTCCTGACTGAACTCGAAGCCAGCCATTGCAATCTGATGCCGAAATCAGCTCTCGGCGGTATGGCGCTCGCGCAGCGCTATCGCGATGCCCACATGGCCGAAACGCTGGTACGAGCGCGCCCCCGCAACGGCACCGCCATCCTCATCGCGGGCAATGGCCACGTCCGTTCCGACCGTGGCGTACCGTGGTATCTGGCGCGGATGGCCCCTGGTGCAGCGGTCATTTCAGTCGGCCACATCGAGGTGCGCCACACCAGCCTGACCCCGGCGGAATATTTCGCCGACCCGCCCGAAATGACCTACGCGATCTTCACCCCGCGCAAACGCCGTCCAGATCCCTGCGCTGAAATGAGAAAGCGCTTCGGCAAACCGAAGCAGCAATAACCGACGCCCGGTACGCCGGAGCCGGCCGCCTGTGCACCAGACGAACAGCCGGCGCGAGACGTAGACCGGGCCTGCTAACCGAGATCGATCGGCGTCCAGATGACGTCATCGATACGTGTGGCGCCGGTTGCAAGCATCACCAACCGGTCGAACCCCAGTGCCGCCCCGGTTGCCGCCGGCATGAACGCGAGCGCCGCGAGAAAATCCTCATCGATCGGATAGCGCACCCCGTAGATGCGTTCCTTCTCGGCCATGTCGGCCTCGAACCGGCGGCGCTGTTCCGCCGGATCGGCCAGTTCGGTAAACGCGTTCACCAATTCGATGCCGGCGAGATAAAGCTCAAACCGTTCCGCGGTCATCGGGTCGAGCCGGCCAGGCGCCGCCAGCGCGGCCTCATGGATCGGATAATCCATCAGGATCGATGGCGCTGTTCGGCCAAGTTCTGGCTCGACTTTTTCAACGAGTACCCGCGTGAAGATGTCAGACCAGGTGTCATCGGCCGCGACCCTTACCCCCGCCTGTTGCGCCAGCGCCGCAAGTGCATCCCGGTGGGTCTGCCGTGGCGTGTATGTCGCGGCAAGGTCGATCCCCGCGAACCTCTCGAACGCATCGCCGACCGCGATTTCTTCCGGCGCGGCCGCCGCGTCGACCACGACATCGCCCTGCCCGAATACATCAATTTCCGCCGCCGCCGCCGTCAGCCGCAAAAGATCGGCGCAGTCCGCCATCAGCGTGTGATAGTCGCACTCCGTGCGGTACCACTCGAGCATCGTGAACTCGGGATGATGCAGACGGCCCCGCTCGCGGTTCCGGTAAGCCGGTGCAAACGTAAAAATCTTCTGTTCACCTGCCGCCAGCAGCTTTTTGCAGGCGAACTCAGGCGACGTCGCAAGGTACAGCGCACGCGCGGGCTGCCCATCCAGGGGCCCACCCAGAGGCACGTATTCGGTCGCAAACGCATGGAGATGCGTCTCGTTGCCGGGCGAGACCTGCAGCGCTGCGGTCTCGACCTCGATGAAGCCATGCTCGACGAACCATGTCCTAATCGCCTGCTTGATCCGCCCGCGCTGCACGAGCATCGGGCGCCGGTCTTCGTGGCGCTGGCGATGCCACCAACGGCTGGGGTTTTCCCTCGCCGCTTCCGCTTTTTCCGCCATCGGCTACACCTTTTCCGCCGCCGTCCGACGGCTTCGCACTTGGCCTCGCCGACCGAAACGCCTAAAACGCCTGCAATCAGATAAACCGCGCCGCCGCCGACAGGCGTGGCGCGCCAGACAACACAACCGGAGAAATTCTTTGGCCAAGGTGATCGCAAGTTCCGTGCGCAAAGGCAACGTCCTCGAGATCGACGGCAAGCTTTGCACCGTGCTCAAGGCCGACAACATCCATCCCGGCAAGGGCACCCCCGTTACCCACCTCGAAATGCGCCGCATCGGCGACGGCGTAAAGGTCTCCGAACGCTATCGTACAACCGAACAGGTCGAACGCGCCTACATGGAAGAGCGCAATTTCGAGTTCATCTATGAAGATGACCAAGGCTACAACTTCATGGACCCCGAGACCTATGATCAGATCGCCGTACCGACCGACATCGTCGGTGACCAGGCGGTCTATCTTCAGCCTCAGATGATTGTCGTCCTGATGCTGCATGAAGGTGTGCCCGTGTCTATTCAGTTGCCGCAGCGCGTCACGGTCGAGATTGTCGAAGCTGACCCCGTCGTGAAAGGTCAAACCGCATCGTCGTCCTACAAGCCAGCTGTCGCCGACAATGGCCAGCGCGTCATGGTGCCGCCGCACATTTCCGCCGGCACCCGCGTCGTGGTCATGACCGAGGACGGCTCCTACGTCGAACGCGCCAAGGACTGACCGCGAAGTTGTCGCTGGCCCCTTAAATCCGCGACAATCGCTTTTCTCGACGCCATCCGCCGGACCATCACCCATGCTCGAAGACCCACCCCTCCTCACCATCAAGGCCGAATTCGACCGGGTCCCGCCCGACGTGCCCGGCAAGCTCGCGGGCTGTCAGACCGGACATCTGATCGACGCCATGTTCGGCCGCGGCGCCATGGACGGCACCATAAAGCCCGTTCTCGAACGTCATCCCTTGTTCGTCGGCACCGCCTTTCCAGTTTGGACCGGCCCCTCGGACAATCTCGCGATCGCAGCCGCCATCGCCCATGCCAAGCCCGGTGACGTCATCGTCGCGGCTTCCGACAGCTTCATCGGCACCGCCGTCACCGGTGATATTGTCGCCCTCATGGCAAAGAACGCCGGTTGCGCCGCAATCGTTATCGATGGTGCCGTCCGCGATCTCAGCGGCCTCGAAGACGTCGGTCTGCCGGTTTTCGCATGCGGTCTGACACCCAACTCTTGTGTGCGTTCAGGCCCCGGAAAGGTTGGGCTGCCGATTGTCGCCGGCGGCGTTCGCGTCGAAGCCGGAGACCTAGTCATGGGCGACCGCGACGGCGTCGTCGTCGTGCCCAAATCCGAAATCACGCGCGTGGTGGGCGTCATGAGCGAGATCCGCGCCGCTGAAGCCGCGCTGATCGATCGCGTCAAGTCGGAACGGTTGACGCGTTTCGACTGGATGGACGCTCTTTTGAAGTCCGACAAGGTCCGCTACGTCGATTGAGGTTCGGCGTCGCGAGCAACATGAGTTCTTCAACAGCCTGCTAGGCCAAATCGACCGCCGTTTGCTGGTGTTGCACAACGCGCCAGTTTTCATGTCCGAGGCGGCGGTAGGTTGACGTACAATAAGCTGCGTAATCAGCGTCACCGGCGCGCCGAGCGCGCGCATAGTACGCGACGACGATCAGCCCGTCCTCCGGGCGCGCGATCTGTTCGTTGGAAAATTGCACGTCGCCCCACCGCGGCGTATTGGCGACCGCGTCGATCGCCTGACCGCCTTCAAGAACATAGGGCCTTTCCGGGATCACCATCAGGCAGTCTTCATCAATTGCGTGACGCAGATAATCTTCACCTTCCGTCCAAAGATGCCGCTCGAACGACCAAACACGTTCGTCATCCATATCGCTGCTCCAATTTCCCGGTTGGATTTTATCGCAGGGTCAACAGACTGGGCGATGAATGGGTTCCGCCGTCGGCGGGTCTGTACCGCGACGTTTAGGGCTTGAGGAGAGCTCCCCGCCCATCCTCTATTTGATCGGCCTGTAGTGGCGCGGCTGCGACGGCGCCTGAACAAGATTTTCGTTGGTAATATCAGTCCACATTGGCTAACCCTCACCGCTGATCCAAGACCACCAGCAACCGGGACACAGGGAAGGAAACGCAGATGCGTGTCTATTATGATCGCGATGCCGACATCAATCTTATCAAGGGCAAGAACGTTACGATCGTTGGCTACGGCAGCCAAGGCCGTGCGCACGCCCTCAACCTAAAGGACTCGGGCTGCAAGAACGTCACCGTCGCGCTGCGCCCGGGCTCGGCCACGGCAAAGAAGGCCGAAGCTGACGAATTGCCCGTCAAATCCGTGGCCGATGCCACAAAAGACGCGGATCTGATCATGATGTGTGCGCCGGACGAATTGCAGGCCGACATCTGGGCGGAGCATATCGCACCGAACATCAAGGACGGCGCCGCGATCGCCTTCGCCCATGGC
>CAZWCL010000230.1:0-6004 GCA_964632265.1 uncultured Hyphomicrobiaceae bacterium
GCGTGTTGATCTCTGGATAGTGGATCTTGCGTCCGAAGATCGTCTCGACGAAACCGTTCTCTTTCGCAAATGACTTGGTGCTTTCCATATAGTCGCGAATTCCTGGAAAGCGCTCGAAATACATCTTGATGTAGTCACCGGCTTCCGAGCGGGAAATGCCGAGCTGGTTGGCGAGACCAAACGCCGAGATGCCGTAGATGATGCCAAAGTTGATCGCCTTGGCGCGACGGCGCACTTCGCCTGGCATGCCCTCCATCGGCACGCCGAACATTTCCGATGCGGTCATGGCGTGGATGTCGAGCCCGTCATCGAACGCCTGGCGAAGTTGCGCAATATCCGCGATGTGAGCCAGGACGCGCAGTTCGATCTGGCTGTAGTCGGCCGAAACCAGCTTATTGCCCGGCTCGGCGATAAAGGCCGTGCGAATCTCGCGGCCTTCCTTGGTGCGGATGGGAATGTTCTGCAGGTTCGGTTCGGTGGAAGCGAGCCGGCCTGTGGTGGTCGCGGCCAATGAATAGGAGGTGTGGATCCGCCCTGTTGTCGGGTGTACGTGGTTTGGCAGTGCGTCCGTGTAAGTCGATCGCAGCTTGGTCAGTTGCCGCCACTCGAGCATGGTGTTGACGAGGCGGCGGGCGTCTTCGGCCAGGTCGGGATTGGCCGCCAGATCATCAAGCAGGTTGGCGCGTGTTTCCCACTGCCCAGACTTGGTTTTCTTTCCCCCCGGCAGTTTCAGGCGATCGAACAACAATTCGCCAAGCTGTTTCGGCGAGCCGAGGTTGAATTTCTCGCCGGCCAGTTCATAGACGTCATCCTCGAGTTCGGCCGCCCGCTGGGCGAACGTTGCCGAGAGGCGCGCCAACACCGAACGCTCAACCTGTATGCCGGTGCGCTCCATGTCGACGATCACGGGCAGCAGCGGCCGTTCCAGCGTCTCGTATACGGTGACCATATGCTCCGCCACCAGACGCGGGTGCAGCACCATCCAGAGGCGAAGCGTGACATCGGCGTCTTCAGCTGCGTATTCCGCCGCCTTGTCCACGGGGACGGCAGCGAAGGATTTGTCCGCCGCCTTTTTCCCCGGCGCATGCGCGATCACCTGCTTGAAAGAAATGCAGGTGTGGCCCAGATGAACCTGGGCCAGGTCGTCCATGCCATGGCCGCGCCGGCCGCCGTCAAGTGCATACGATATCAGCAGCGTGTCATCGATCGGGGCGACGTCGATGGCGAGTCCCTTGAGAAGAAGTACATCGTATTTAAGGTTCTGGCCGATCTTGAGGACCGCCGGATCTTCAAGCAGCGGCTTGAACCGCTGCAGGACATCGCGGATGGGGAGCTGTTCAATGCCGCCGCCGCCAAAGTCCAGACCCCCGGCATCACCGACATGGCCAACTGGAATATAGCACGCCCGTCCGGGTGCGGTTGCCAGAGAGATACCGACGAGATCCGCCTGCATTGCATTAAGGCTTGTTGCCTCGAGATCAAACGCAACCTGACGGCGCTCGCGGGCTTCGGCCAGCCAACGATCGAGATCGTCAAGCGTGGTCACGATCTCGTACTTCTGGCGGTCGAACGGCACCGCCATGACGGCGTCCTTTGCGTGGGCGACGACGGCTGCGGGTGTACCTGCGCCGCCAGGGCCCTTCGTGGCGTCCGTCCCGCCCGCGCCCTGACCGTTTGATTTTTTCGGGATCGACGTGCCAACGCTCTTTTGCGGCGGCGCCGGCACGTCGACGCCTAGCGCTTCGGCCACGCGCCGCGTCAGGGTGTTGAACTCCATCTCCTGGAGAAAGCCGAGCAGTTGATCCGGGTTCGGTTCGTGAACGCCGAGTTGCTCGATCTTGATCGGCAAAGGCACATCCTGCTTCAGCGTGACGAGGTCGCGGCTGATGCGCGCCTGGTCAGCAAACTCGATGAGCTTTTCGCGCCGTTTCGGCTGCTTGATTTCACCGGCTCGCTCGAGCAACTGGTCGAGACCGCCATATTCATGGATGAGCTGCGCTGCCGTCTTGATCCCGATGCCTGGTACGCCGGGAACGTTGTCGGTCGAGTCGCCGGCGAGCGCCTGCACGTCGATCACTTTGTCGGGTCCGACACCAAACTTGTCGAACACCGCCTCTTCACCCAGGTGCTTGTTCTTCATGGTGTCGAGCAGTTCGATACCGGGGCGCACCAGTTGCATCAAATCCTTGTCGGACGAAACGATAACGACCTCGCCGCCGGCGTCGGCTATCTCGCACGCATATGTCGCGATAACGTCGTCAGCCTCGAAGCCCTCCTCCTCGATGCACGCGACGTTGAACGCCTTCACTGCATCGCGGATCAACGGAAACTGTGGCACCAGTTCTTCCGGCGGCGGGGGCCGGTTCGCCTTGTAGTCGTCGTAGATGGCGTTGCGGAACGTGATGGCGCCCGCATCGAAGACGACGGCAAGGTGGGTCGGCTCCTCGGCGGACTTGGTTTCCGCCAACAGTTTCCAGAGCATTGCACAAAAGCCATGCACTGCGCCGACCGGCAGCCCATCAGATGGCCGCGTCAGTGGCGGCAAGGCATGAAATGCCCGGAAGATGTAGCCGGACCCGTCGATCAGATAGACGCGGCTGTTTTTGCCGACCACGACCGGCTCGCCGCCGGGTACGGACGTCTTGTTGAGACGTTTGGCCTGATCAGGATCGCGCCGACTGGCGGATGGTTCCTGCGCCTCGGCGTCCGCGGATTTTGCTGTGTTGGTCATGGACACCATTATAGGATGTCGTTGTTACAAGGTCAGCCCTGATCGCACGGACGAGATCGTTTCACGCACAGTCTTCAGTGCGCTCAACGCCACCCGGTCGTGCTGACGGCCGCTCGCACGCTAATGCTTGCCGGCCCGGCGGCGATAGAGTAGATCTTCGGGTCTGGAGGCGCCCGTAGCTCAGCTGGATAGAGTACTAGATTCCGAGTCTAGGGGTCCCAGGTTCGAATCCTGGCGGGCGCGCCACCTCATCCCGGGTCCATTCCGGACAAATAGGTAACACTTCGTTCCGGTCACATAGGTTATATGTCCATTCTGGGCACATGGGTTACGGGCTCTTCATCGAAAACGGGGGCAGGTCTATGATCTGCGGCTGGTCCGATATGGCGCCTGCAAATACTCTTATCTTACCCTTATGCGCAGAGATACCACGTTGCCCAGTGCAGCGGCTGGACAGTCAGTGCGCATGCTTTCGCGCGATGTAAAAGCCGTAGCTCACGAAATCCCGATTGCGTTCGTAGAGCGCAATCTCAGTTTCTTCTGCCTCAACGATAGCTTTGGCGGCATCTGAATGACGATGTACGTTCAGAAAATCTTCAAAGCGATGCCGCATCGGCTGGTAGTAATTTTCGATCCAGCAACGCTCGGGCAATGGGAAATAACCGACCGGTGAGAAGCCCTGTCGCTCCAGCACTGCTATCTTGGCTGAAGCGGTGTCAATCTCAGGGTATTCATTATCCCAATAAGCTTGGAGTTCGTCCGGGCGCGCATGGGTCAGCCACGTAATCTCTGAAACGGCCAGGATGCCTCCGGGTTTCAGAAAAGATCTCCAGGCGTTCACGCCAGCCTCAAAGCCCATACTATAGATGGCTCCTTCCGCCCAGATTGCATCCAGTTCTGCTTCCGGAAATGGCAACTCTTCCATCGGATGGGCAAGCGTTGTGATTCTGTCCTCAATACCGGCTCGCTTGACGGAGTCGTCGAGGATTTTCAGAAACTCCGGCAGCAAATCGACAGCCGTAATGTGTGCGTCCAGTTGCCGGGCGAGAATAACCGTGGATGCGCCAGTACCACAGCCGATATCGGCTATCTTCAGGTCGGGTTGCCCTTTGAGCCCCGACATTTCGATGGCAAGACAAGTTTGCTCGCAGCCGCCCGGCCCTTGGCGTGCGGCATCCTTGTGCAAGTCAATGAGCAACTTCAAATCACCCATCTATTATTTCCTCGTTATTTCAGCGGTTACCAAAATCTCGATCAGAGCGCTACTTTGACGTAGGCTCTGCTTTCGCGCCGACACGCACCCCGCCGACGCGTGCCCTCGTGAGGCGCCGGGTTCCAACTGTGGCGCGCATGCAACTTTCATCGTTGCGCGTTGCCGGCCGCTCAATGTCATCAATCATATTGAGTCGTAGCGATTTTAATGCTTTTCTGTAAGCGGCTATGCTTTGGCCAAGGGAGGAGCCTGCCACAAACGACACACAGCGTGTGCCGTATGAAGGTGGGACCGAAAAAAACCAACAAATGACGGGACATCAAAGGTGTCAGAAGACCAACGACTCATCGAAGTCAACAACCTTCACGTTCACTTCCCGCTCGACAAAGACCATGTCGTGAAAGCCGTACGGGGGGTTTCGTTTCACATCAACCGCGGCGAGACACTCGCATTGGTCGGTGAGTCGGGATCGGGTAAATCCGTTACTGCGATGTCGCTACTGCGGCTGAACGAGAATGCCAACGGCATTATTCCCGAGGGCGAAATCACGCTGCGTCTGGCGAATGGCGACACTCACGAGATCCACAAGCTCAACAATGAGCAAATGCAGGATATCCGGGGTCGCGACATCTCGATGATTTTCCAGGAGCCGATGACCTCGCTCAATCCGGTATTGCGCAACGGCTTCCAGGTCATGGAGACGATCCGTCATCACCAGGGCAAGTCGGAATCGGAAGCTCGCAAGCAGGCGATGGAGCTGTTCGAACTGGTTCGTATACCGGAAGCTCTCAAACGCTTCGAGCAGCATCCCCACCATCTGAGCGGCGGGATGCGACAACGCGTCATGATCGCGATGGCACTTGCGTGCCGGCCGAGCCTGCTGGTCGCCGACGAACCGACGACCGCACTCGACGTCACGATCCAGGCGCAAATCCTCGACCTTATCAAGATGCTGCAGGAAGAGATCGGGATGGCCGTTCTCTTCATTACGCATGATATGGGCGTCGTCGCCGAGGTCGCCGACCGCGTGGCGGTGATGCTGAACGGCCAAAAGGTCGAGGAAGGTCCTGCGACGCAGATTTTCGCGAACCCGCAACATCCCTACTCTCAGGCGCTTCTCAATGCCGTGCCGCGCCTTGGAAGTATGAACGGCAAGGATATGCCGGAGAAATTCGTCGGCGTGGAAGTGCAAGGCACGTTCGCGGAGGCTGCCGCACGCGAAGCAGTCGACAGCCAACCCGCTTAAAATTTGAGAGACCGAAGAATGTCCGACACTACAGGTGCGCCTCTAAACGGTGCTGCGAAACAAAAAACACCGCTTCTCGAAGTAAAAGACCTCTGCACGTACTTCGATATCAACGCCGGTTTCTTCTCGCGGCCGGTCGCGCGGGTCCATGCCGTCGAAGATGTCACCTTCGATCTAGGCCGGGGCGAAACCCTCGCCCTCGTGGGCGAAAGCGGCTGCGGCAAGTCGACAACGGGCCGTACGCTGCTCGGGCTCGAAAAGCCGCTAGCCGGTTCGATCAAATACGAAGGCCAGGAACTGGTCGGCTTGTCGTCCGAACAATTGAAGCCGTTTCGCCGGAAGGTCCAAATGATCTTCCAGGACCCTTACTCCTCGCTTAACCCCCGTATGACGGCCGGTGCATCGATCGGTGAACCGATGCGGGTGCACGAGATCGTGCCCAAAGGCGATGTGCGCGACGTCGTCATCGAGCTTCTTCGCAAGGTCGGCCTGGGTCCGGAACACTATAGCCGTTACCCACACGAATTCTCCGGCGGTCAGCGTCAGCGCCTATGCATTGCGCGCTCGCTCGGCATGCGCCCGGCGATGTTGGTGGCAGACGAAGCCGTCTCGGCGCTCGACGTCACCATTCAGGCGCAGGTGGTGAACCTGTTGATGGACCTTCAGGATGAGCTGAACCTTTCGTACCTGTTCATCTCGCACGATATGGCGGTCGTCGAACGGATTTCTCACCGTGTCGCGGTGATGTATCTCGGCCGCATCGTGGAAATCGGTCCGCGGCGCGCTGTCTTCGAAAATCCGCAACATTCCTATA
>CAZWCL010000231.1:0-5990 GCA_964632265.1 uncultured Hyphomicrobiaceae bacterium
CATCGGATGCACCTTGATGTGGTTGCCGATGATAAACTCCATACGCGCCAGTCCGACGCCGTCCGTCGGCAGGCGCCACCAACGGAACGCGGCCGACGGGTTGGCAAGGTTGATCATCGTCTTGGTGCGCGTTCTGGGGATGTCGTCGAGGTCGATTTCTGCGACATCAAACTCAAGTGTCCCCTCGTAGACCTGGCCTTCGTCGCCCTCGACGCAGGACACGGTGATCTCCTGATCGTCTTTCAGCTTGCTCGTCGCGTCGCCGGCGCCAACGATCGCCGGCATGCCCAGCTCGCGGCTGACGATCGCGGCATGGCTGGTACGTCCGCCATGGTCCGTGATGATGGCCGCCGCCTTCTTCATGATCGGCACCCAGTCCGGATCAGTCATGCCGGTGACCAGCACCGCGCCGCTCTCGAATTGTTCGATCTCGTCCGGGCTCTCCAGCCGGATCACGCGCCCGGCGGCGATCGCGTCGCCGATGGCAACGCCCGAGACGATCGCCTTGCCCTTCTCCTTGAGGCGGTAGGTCTTGAGCTCGCCCGCCTCGCGCTGCGACTGTACAGTTTCGGGGCGTGCCTGAACAATGAACAGCTCGCCGGTCTCGCCGTCCTTCGCCCACTCCATGTCCATTGGCCGACCGTAGTGCCGCTCAATCGTCGTCGCCCAGCGGGCAAGTGTCATCACCTCGTCGTCGTCCAACACCAGGCGCCCGCGTTCCTTGGCGGAGGTATCGACAAGCTCGGTCGCGCCCTTCCTGGCATAGATCATCTTGCGGCCCTTGGCGCCGCGCTTCCTTTCGAGGATCGGCATGAAGGCGGGATTGTCCAGTAGCGGCTTGAAGACGTGGAACTCGTCCGGGTCCACCATCCCCTGCACGACCGTCTCGCCCAGGCCCCAGGCGCCTGTAATCAGCACCGAGCGCGGAAAGCCGGTTTCGGTATCGATCGAGAACATGACGCCGGACGACGCGATGTCGGACCGGACCATGCGCTGCACCCCCACCGAAAGGGCGATTTCCAGGTGATCGAAATTGTTGTTCTCGCGATAGCTGATGGCGCGGTCGGTAAACAGCGAGGCAAAACATTTCCTGCATGCCTCCAGCAGCGCCTCCTCGCCGTCGATGTTCAAGAACGTCTCGAGTTGTCCGGCAAAGCTCGCCTCCGGCAGATCCTCGGCCGTCGCGCTGGAGCGCACGGCCACCCTGGCCGGCCCCTTCTCACCCATGGCGCGATAGGACGACCGGATCGCCTCCTCCAGCTCTGGCGGAAAGGTTCCCTCGAGAATCCGTTTGCGGATCGCGTCACCGACCTGATGCAGGTTGCTCAGATCGTCCTTGAGCTTGCCCACCTGCTCGGCGATCGGGTCCTGCAGGCCGTTCGCCTCGACGAACCGCCAGTAAGCGGTCGCGGTGGTGGCGAAGCCGCCGGGCACGCGGATGCCCGACTCCCGCAGATTGCGTATCATCTCGCCGAGCGAGGCGTTCTTGCCCCCGACGCGGTCGCCGTCGCCTCGGTCGATGTCCGAAAGCTGAAGGACAAGTTCCGCGGTCTCAGTCATGCCACATCCTCCTGAGGTTTCGCCCGGCCACCTTCCCGGCACAGCCGCTCCTGTTCGCGCTGGCGCTGAAAGCGATCGCGCTTCTTTTCGGGGACCAGTCCGAAGGTGAATGTCTGCCCCGGGCTCATTTCGCGGAACTGTCCGCGATAGGCGATGGTGATCGGATACGCGGTCATGACCCGGCTCGAAATCGTCAGGCGCTCCTGGGTGATCTCCAAGTCGAGGATCTGACGGCGATATCGCACGGTCGCTTGCAGGCTTTCGAGCTCATCGGGCAGGCGCGGGTTGAACAGCAGTGCCCCGAACCGTAATTCGATCCCGGTATAGCAGCGCTGAATCAGATCGACCGCTCCCGCCATTGCGCCCAGGTGAATGCCCTCGGGCGTCGTGCCACCCTGGATGTCGGCGACGTCGCTGTCGAGTGCCTGGAGCGTCAGCTGCCAGGACCGCTGCCGATCGGCCCGGGCCAGCACCCAGGCATGCGCGACCCAGCTCAGCGTCGAACCATGTGAGGTGCGCTTCATGTAATACTGTATATTGTCGAATATCATCTCGGGCGAGAACTCATAGCCGAGCCGATCGAAGATCCGCTCGACCTCCTCACGGCTGAACAGATAGAAGATCATCAGCACGTCGGCCTGCTTCGAGACCTTGTAGTCGTTGGGATCTTCACCCTCGGCCTCGAGGATCCTGTCCAGACGCTGAAGGTTGTCGTATTGGTCGCGGAAACGTTCCCAGTCGAACTCCTTCAGATCTCCATAACCTTCGAACTGGCTGATGATGCCATCATCGTGAAAGGGAATGTGCAGTTTGCGGCTGATCTCATCCCATCGAGCGAGCTCTTCGTCGCTCAGGTCCAGTTTCTCGCACAGGCGGCGTTTCTGATCGCTGGGGATCATGTCGAGAATCTCGAAGGCCTGCGCCAGCAGCCACGACACCATCAGGTTGGTGTAGGCATTGTTGTCAAGCCCGCCATCGGTAGCCGGGTCGGCGCCCGGATAGGCGGTGTGGAACTCGTCCGGTCCCATCACGCCGCAAATCCCATAGCGTCCGTCGTCCCGCTCTTCGGCGATGCTGGAAAAGAACCGGGCTATTTCGAAGAAAAGCTCGGCCCCGTAATCGTGCAGGAAGGCGCGGTCATCGGTGGACTGAACATATTCCCAGACATTGTAGGCGACGGCAGCTCCGATGTGGCGCTGGCGCCAGGAATTGTCCGGAATCCAGCGCCCGGATTTCGGGTTGAGGTGAATGCGCTGGCTTTCATCCCGGCCGTTTGAGCCGCTCTGCCACGGGAACATGGCACCGCTGAGCCCCGCCTCGCGCGCGGCACGCCGTGCCTCGTCGAGCCTGCGGCAACGATAACGCAACAGCGCGCGGGTCAGCACCGGCATCCGCAGCGTCAGATACGGAAAGATGAACAGTTCGTCCCACATGATATGACCGCGATAGGCCTCGCCATGCCAGCCGCGAGGCGGCACACCGACATCCATATCGACGGAATGGATGGATGCCGTCTGCAGTAGATGAAATATGTGCAGACGCAGCTTGAGCTGGGCATCCTGGTCCGCCACACTCTGGATCTGAAGGTCGAACTGCTCCCACAGATGCCCCCAAGCCTCGATGTGACGCTCTGCCAACTCGCGAAAGCCATGCGCGTGCTGGACATGTTCGACGGCCGCAGTCAACGGTTCGCCGATAGCGGCGTCCTGCGAATTGAAATACGCTGCGATTTTATCGACGGTCACCGGCCGCCCCTCGCGTGCGGCGAGATCGAATTCCTGAGACGCGACATCGGCAAGCGTCTCGGTCCGCGTCGGGAGCATGGGACCACCATCGACTTCGACCGACGTCCGCGCCGCCAGCGCCACCTCGCGTCGCGCCTGCACCATGCGCGCGCGCACCGCCAGCACGCCGCCATCCTCGGCCCGACAATCAAGGGTCTCCAGATGGCGGCCGTCCAGCGCCCGATAGCGCTTTACACCCTCGTTAATCACGCTCGAGTCGATCGAGGAACTCAGCGTCATCGGGCCCGACCAGTTCTCGGGCGTGATCGTCACGCAAAGAGCAGCCAGATGCGGATCGTACATTGACGCGATCCGTTTCTCGTGCCAGCGCGTCACGCGCCCCTCGCTGTCGCGAAACCGCAACTCGCGCGAAAGCACGCCCGTCTTCAGATTGAGTTCCTGCCGATAGCCGAGATACTCGACCGCGTCCGGTCTGATCCAGTCGCCGCCGTCGATCCTCAGTTTGAGCGGCAGCCAGTTGGGGATGTTTACCAGGTCCTCGTTCTCGATCTCGTGCCCGGCGATGCTGGAGACCAGCCGGTTATAGCCGCCGGCGAGATAGGTTCCGGGATAATGCACATCGTCCGCCACCGCATCCGGCGCGCAGGCGCGCGAGACGACATAGCCGTTTCCGACCGCGCAAAGCGTCTCGCGCAGGCCCTCTTTTTCCGGCTCGTAGCCATTATAGACGAGCGACCACGGGGTCATGACATCACCTCTGCCGGTTGCTCGCAGAGCCAGCCGAGGAACCGCCTCACATCGTCCGGGTCGGCGAGCGCATAATCCGCGGTCGTGAACCTGTCGCCGCTGCGAACGACGATGGTGATGCCGCGGCCGGACAGGGCACCGAAGGCATCTTCGTCCGTCAGATCATCACCGATGTAAAGCGGCATCGCGTCGTCCTCTCCCAGCCGGGCGTGTTCGAGCAGCCACTCCACCGCGCGTCCCTTGTCCCACTCGGCTCGCGGCTGGATCTGGAATACTTTCTTGCCACGGCTCTTGCGCAATTTCGAATGCCGCTTGACGGTATCGTCTACCGCTTGCTCCAGTTCTGGGGTGTCGGCGTCGGAGACCTTGCGAAAATGCAGCGCAATCGAAAATGTCTTCCGTTCGATCTCGGCACCCGGAATCCGGCGGATCGGGCCGGCCAGTTCTTTTTCTGCTTCATCTAGCAGCTGCACAAAGCTGTCCGCCTCTTCCGGCCGCTTGTGAAAGCCGCCGGGTCCCGCGATATCGAAGCCGTGGCTGCCGGCGTAGAACACCCGTTCCAACCCCACCCGGCTGCGGACGTCGTCGAGATCGCGGCCGCTGATGATCGCTGTCGGATGCCGTTCGGCGGCTCGACGGATCTCGTTCACCATCGCGTCGGATATGTCCGCTTTGCGGTAATCCTCGACGATCGGCGTAAGCGTCCCGTCATAATCCAGGAACAGCGCGATGCGTCCGCCAAGACGGTCCTGCAAAGCGGCGGCATGGTCCCAGACGTCAGGAAGGCGGTTCATGGTCCGCAGCGATTGTCCGTCGATCAACAGACGCTCTAGATCGGGGACGACCAGATCGGCGCCGTTCGCTCGAAGCGCGTGCGCCTGCCGGCGCGAGTCCTCCTGCTGGCGATTGACACCGACGACCAGTCCGAAGCGACCACTGGAGCCGGCGCCGACTCCGGATACTGCATCCTCGACGATAGCCGCGTGCGCGGGCGCGCAGCCTAGCCGCCGCGCCATCTCGACCAGGATATCGGCCTCCGGCTTGGGCGCCAGGCCCAGATCATCGGCCTCGATCCCGTCGATGGCGGCATCGAACAGGTCGCGCACGCCGGCACTCTCGAGCACGCGGCTGGCATTGCGGCTGGCGGAAAAGACCCCGACCTTCACGTCATTGCGCCGAAGCACGTCGATCAGCCGCCGCGCATCGCCGAAGACGGGCACCTGGTTTCGGTCGAGCCAAGCTTGGAAGCGCTCATTCTTGCGGTTTCCCAGGCCGCGAACGGTTGTCTCGCTCTCGTCGTCCTCGTCGCCCTCGGGCAGATCGATGCCGCGGGACCGCAGGAAAGCGCGGACCCCATCATAGCGCGGAATTCCGTCGACGTGCGCCAAGTAATCCGCCCGCGAGAACGGCTTATAGTCGCCGTCGGCGCGGTGCCTCAGCAAATCATCGAAGACCTCCTTCCAAGCCGCAAAATGCACATCGGCAGTGTTGGTCACCACACCGTCCATGTCGAACACGAACGCATCGATGACGCCGTCTCCTTTTTCGATTTCACTCATGTCATCCATCCGCCACCTGCTTCCGCTCGAAACCGAAGCTCTTCCGACCCCGATATGGCCCGATATTAAGGGAACACTTTAAAGCCTGTTCGGTTCGGCAAAAATAATCGACTGGGGATCTGCGTGGAACCGCGATGCGGCTTTGCACGTTAAGACACCGATTGCGGACAGGAAGGAAAGCGAGACCCATGCCCCGACTGGTTTTGCTGCGCCATGGCGAGAGCACCTGGAACCGCGACAACCGGTTCACGGGCTGGACCGACGTGGACCTGACCGCGGATGGCGTCGAGGAAGCCAGAGAATCCGCGCGCCTGCTGGAGATGCACGGGATCGACTTTGACTGCTGCTTCACCTCGGTGCTGAAGCGGGGCATCCGCAC
>CAZWCL010000232.1:0-5986 GCA_964632265.1 uncultured Hyphomicrobiaceae bacterium
GTCTGTCGAGGATGAGCCCGAGTACTTCCTGTTGTATTCGCCGTCCGTCATGAGCACGGCAATCTTGTGCAACAGTGGTTGACCGTCGTCGTTAAGCTGCTGAAGCATGGTGTACGGCTTCGGCTCAGAGGACGTAGGCCAGATCGAGTTCCACTTCGGCGACAAGGTGTACCACGACCAGGCCGTGCCGAGGTGGCCCGCGGTTCCGCCCGATGTCGGCATGTTATCGATGTGGTCCTTCAAGGCGTCCTTGTTGCTCGAAAGCGGCATGATGACCGACGACGTCTTGCAGTCGTTGTTGTATTTGCGACTGAAGTATCCGTTGCTGCCATTCGGCACCTCGTCGGTGTAGCGGTTCGAGCCTTCGCGCTCCTTCACGCACCGCTTGGAGCTGTTATTCGTGACATTATTGGCATAGCTGTTCGAGTTCGGCAGCTTCACGTACTCGGCGAACGGCGCCAGAGCGACCTTGGACTGAAACTCAGATTGGTCCTGCCAGATCACAATGTCGATCAGGTCTTTGGCAGCGACCTTCAGGTGATCCATCTTCTTGCCACCTGACGAACTGTTCCAACCCATCGAGCCGGTGTTGTCGAGCATCAGTGAAATCTCGACGTGGCTACCTGAGTTGGCGCCGGCGGCAACGACGGCGCGCGATTTCTCACGGACCTTGAGGTTGGGCACGCCGGCAACAGAGAGCAGCGGCGTTCGCACATTCGAGTCGCTCTCGGCCAGAACTTCGGTGCGGTTGTTTTGAACTGAGAACGTGATGTTGTCGGTTGTGAGGTGCTTGGACTTCAGTTTGCTGTAGTAGGCGTTGGCAGCCGCCTCAACTTCTGCATCGGTCCCGCCTAGCTGAAGGATACGCCCGCCGGCAAGGACGGCGGCATCCATCGCGCTGAGCGTTTCCGACCGGGCCGCGAGCCAGCGTGCGTAATCAACCGCGCCGCCGACCAGCGAAACGACGATCGTCAACATCAGCGCAAAAATAATGGCGATCGCGCCACCACGGTCGTCGGCGAAGCGTTGGCCGAAATCTTGCAGCGACGTACTAGATTGGCGGCGGGGGGCCGCCGATTGCTCGGGGAGCTTGGGGGAGGCTCCTCTCGATTCGAAAAGACGCATGACACACTCCATTGCGCGAAGTTGAAGGTGCCATTTGATCCGTTTCCCTTTTCAAACAAATTAACAGAAGTTTTTAATGGGATGCATGATTTACGGACTGTTTCGTTGATGGTTTTTATTTGTTTTGAATTTTAAATTTCAAGTTATTTTTACATTAAATACAATCGCGGTTTGGGTATTTATTTGCTGTCAAACCTCTCTTTATCCGGACTGATTGCGTGGGCATGGTGAATCAGAAGTTTCCGGTTTGCATGCTTTTCAACACGCAATTGTGCCCTCTGCCGTCTCAACCAAATGTTTGCCATCTTTTGCTGTCGCCGTGATTTGAAGTGCGCGCGCTGTCTGGAACGGCGATTCGGCGCCAAGGGGGAGCATGTGTTAACCTGCCGATCGCGCCATATGCAGACATAAGGATGTCTTTATGTCTGCTTGATCGATGGGCCTGTCCGGTGTATGGAGCTTGCCTATTCGATACAGCCATGCGTCAGGCCCCGTGTTCTCGTGAACACGGCCTGCGTGGCGGTGAAGACAACCCAAGGATCTCATCATGAGCAATGATTATGCTGTCGCCGATATCGGCCTTGCCGACTTCGGGCGTAAGGAAATTGATATCGCCGAGACCGAAATGCCGGGCCTCATGGCCATTCGGGAAGAGTACGCAGGTGCGCAGCCTCTCAAGGGTGCCCGGATTTCCGGCTCGCTCCACATGACCATTCAAACGGCTGTCCTGATCGAGACGCTCAAGGCTTTAGGCGCGGATGTCCGCTGGGCCTCATGCAACATCTTTTCGACTCAGGACCATGCGGCCTCAGCCATCGCAGCCTCCGGCACGCCGGTCTTCGCGATCAAGGGGGAGTCGCTCGAGGACTACTGGACGTATACGGATCAGATTTTTCAGTGGCCGAATGGCGAGCCGACGAACATGATCCTCGATGATGGCGGCGACGCGACCATGTATATCCTGCTCGGCGCCCGCGCCGAGGCTGGCGAAGACATCCTTTCAAGTCCGTCTTCGGAAGAAGAAGAATATCTTTTCGCGCAAATCAAAAAGCGCTTGGCGGCAAGCCCAGGTTGGTTCGCGAAACAGCGCGACGCCATTAAGGGCGTGTCGGAGGAAACGACAACCGGTGTCAACCGCCTTTATCAGTTGATGGAAAAAGGTCAGCTTCCTTTTCCCGCAATCAATGTGAACGATTCCGTCACGAAATCGAAATTTGATAATAAATACGGCTGCAAGGAAAGCCTCGTTGACGGCATTCGTCGCGGTACCGATGTCATGATGGCTGGCAAGGTCGCTGTTGTGTGCGGTTATGGGGACGTTGGCAAAGGTTCTGCGGCGTCGCTACAAGGAGCTGGCGCCCGGGTCAAAGTCACAGAGGTCGACCCGATCTGTGCGCTCCAGGCGTGCATGGACGGATTTGAGGTGGTCACGTTGCAAGAAGCTGCGCCTGAGGCCGATATCGTCATCACGACAACCGGCAATAAAGACGTTGTGACCGTCGATGACATGCGCCAGTTCAAGGATATGGCGATCGTCGGCAACATCGGGCACTTCGATAACGAGATACAAGTGGCGGCCCTCAAGAACTTCAAGTGGACCAACATCAAGCCACAGGTTGACCTGATCGAGTTCCCCGATGGCAAGCGCATGATCCTGCTGTCGGAAGGCCGGCTTCTCAACCTTGGCAACGCAACTGGCCACCCGAGCTTTGTCATGTCGGCGAGCTTCGCCAACCAAGTGCTGGCGCAGATTGAGCTCTACAGCAAGGGTGAGAAGTACAAAAAAGAAGTGTATGTGCTGCCGAAGCACCTCGATGAGAAGGTTGCACGCTTGCACCTCGAAAAACTCGGCGCGACGCTTACCCAGATGTCGGACGAGCAGGCCGCCTACATCGGTGTTTCGACGCAAGGCCCATACAAGCCGGAGCATTACCGCTACTAGAGCAGGTCCGACCTTGGTGGAATCGCTTTCGCGATTTCACTGGGGTCGGTAGTCCCGCTCTACACTATTGGAGTAGATCATTTTTTCCGGTTGAGCCGGCGACGGCCCCAGTTACGAGCAGCCTGCTAGGGCGATCACGCTGCGGTCCGCATGACCGAGCGGGCCGCAGATGCAAGGCATGAGAAAGGCGCGCCATCGGTGCGCCTTTTGCGCATTTCGGGGTAGGCGTTGTAAGGCGGGACTGGTCTCGGCCGGTCGAGACGACCATACTTGGTGTAATTGATTCGGGAGAGGTTCAGGTTCAGGCCTCGTCCGCATCCTGGTGCTGCGTTCGATTGTTCTCCTTTATCTCTTGGTACCGAACGCACTCAATGCAGTCTTCCGCACCATCCTCCCGCTCCGAAAGTACACGCCGCGAATTGTTGGCGCTGCTGCTCGCGAGCCTTGCTTGTGTCGTTGTCCTGGTGCTCAGCATCGTCGACCGGCCGAGCCTGGGTGTTGGCTGGCTTACAGCGCAGCACATCCTCTTGGCGGCTCTGATTGCAGGGGGGGCCGGTGGTGCCGTTGCGCTCGTCATCATCATGACGGCTCGGGCGCGACGGGTGATCCGGCTCGCGCGGGAGGAAACCGCAGAGCTTCGCCGCGGCTTGACCACGGCGGAGGCAATCTTCAAGGCTGAGCCTCAGGTGCTGTTTTTCTGGGAGCATGGCGACGGACTCCGCGTGGTGACGCATACGCTGCATTCGGTTCCTGGCCTGCCGCTCGACGAAAATGAACTTCTAGAGTTCGGCCAATGGCTTGAGCCCTCGGCGGCGCTCGATCTCAACCAAGCGCTGGACCAGCTTTTTGCCGAAGGGCGCGCGTTTAACATTTTCCTGAAGACAACCGCGGGTGGCCACGTCGAGGCCGACGGGCGCGCGACAGGGACGCGCGCTGTCCTGCGTTTTCGGGATGTGGCTGGCACCAAGCGTGATATCGTTCGCATTCTCGACCAGAACCGGCAGATCTCGCACGATATACGCAATCACCGGGCGCTGCTCAACGCGTTGCCGGTTCCGGCCTGGGTGCGCGGCGACGAAGGCGAACTTCAGTGGGTTAATTCGGCGTACGTGGAAGCCGTCGAAGCGGCTGATGCCGCGGAGGTCTATGAGCGTCAGGTCGAACTTCTCGAGACGCGGCAGCGCGTGCAGCTTCGCAGCATGGCCGTCAAGGGGCAGGCGTTCTCGCATCGCATGCCGCTCGTTGTCAGCGGAGAACGGCGCGCGCATGACGTGGTCGGCATAGCGATCGACGGATCATCGGTTGGCGCCGCCATCGACGTTGCAGCGCTGGAGACGGCGCAAGGCGAACTCGACCGGCAAATATCGGCCTTCGACAGAACGCTCGACCGGGTTGCCTCTCCCGTGGCGATCTTCGGGCATGACCAGCGCCTCGCTTTCTACAACGACGCCTACAGACGGCTATGGGAACTTGACCCGGTGTGGCTCGACAAGTCGCCGACGGACAGTGAAGTGCTCGACCGGCTCAAAGAACTGTCGCGGCTGCCGGCAACAGTCGATTACCGAAGCTGGAAAGCCCAGCTCATGGCCGTCTATGGCGAACAGAGATCGTATGAAGACTGGTGGCAGCTACCCGGTGGACGGATGCTGCATGTCGTCTCCGAGCAACGTCCCGAAGGCGGTGTCACCTATCTCTACGAGGACGTGTCGGAACGGCTCGCGCTCGAGAGCAAATACAATGCCCTTATTGAAGTCCAACGGGAGACGCTCGACAGCCTCAAGGAAGGTGTCGCGGTGTTTGCAACGGATGGGCGCCTGCAACTCTTCAATTCGTCGCTGCTGTCAATCTGGCGTCTATCGCGGACGGCCATGGCCCAAGGGCCGCATATTGGCGAGGTGATCGATGCGGCGGGGGCGCTCTACGCGGATGATGGCACTTGGCAGGCGATTGCAGAAGCGGTGACATCGATCAGCTATCATCGCGAACCGCTTTCGGGCCAGATGGTCCGCCCGGACGCGAGCGTGATCGACTATGCGCTAACGCCATTGCCTGATGGCGGCATGCTTGTCACCTTTGCAGACGTCACCGTATCAAAAAGCTATGAGCGGGCGCTGATTGAGCGCAACGAGGCGCTGGTTGCGGCAGATGCGCTCAAGAGCCAGTTTATCTCGCATGTCTCCTACGAGTTGCGCACGCCGCTCACCAATATCATCGGGTTCAGTGACATGCTGGCCGGGCCGTTCGGGGGCACGCTCAACGGGAAGCAGCGCGAGTATGTCGATGATATAACCAAGTCGTCGCAAACGCTGTTGTCGATCATTGACGACATACTCGACCTGGCCACGATCGATGCCGGCGGGCTCGATCTCAATCTCAAGCCGGTCAAGCTTCAACCGGTGATCGATGCGGCGCTGCTCGGGGTGAAGGAACGCGCTGGGCGGGCACGACTGACGCTCGAGATTGCGACTAGCGACGATGTCGACGAAATGATCGCTGATGAACACCGTTTGCGCCAACTTCTTTATAACCTGCTTGCCAACGCGGTAGGGTTTTCTGAACCTGATGGTCTGGTCCGCCTGTCATGCTGGCTGGAACAGGACGATGTCGTTTTCGCTATCGAGGATCATGGCGTCGGCATACCGCCGGATCAGCTCGAACGAGTTTTCGAGAGATTTGAAAGCCGCAGTCATGGATCAAGTCATCGTGGCGCGGGGCTTGGCCTTTCGATCGTGAAGAGCCTCGTCGAGTTGCACGGTGGTACCATGGCGCTGAGGTCCGAGCCGGGTGCCGGCACGTCGGTCACGGTGCGCCTGCCAAAGAACGGTGAACGGCGTCTCACTGCTGACGATGCGTCGCGCCGGGCTGCCCTATAACCTTCCCTACTGTTGTCTATCCTATAAACACCGTCCGGTCGTAACG
>CAZWCL010000233.1:0-5986 GCA_964632265.1 uncultured Hyphomicrobiaceae bacterium
CAGCCTGCTAGCCGGTCCGCGGCCATCGACCAAACAGTGCTTCGAACCCGAGCCGCCGCGCGTGCCTTTCGAGGCCGGCCCGCTTCAATGCACGGATGGCTTCGCCAAGGCCGAGAAGGTGAGTGGCGGTAGTTCCCTCGGGCGCGACGGTGTGCAGCGCATAGAGCGTTGTCGCCGCGACCTGGCCGTTCATCGAGGCCTGCTTCATGGCACTAAGCATACCGGTCGCCGGCAGATGTCCACTTTGCGGCTGCTGGCTCTGGCTTGCAAGATTCCAAAGCGGCACCGGCACATTGTAATCCAATGCATCAAGCACGGTCGCCAGACGGTGAAGCGCCAATGGTGCCAACTGGCCCTGCCCGGCCAGATCCTCAACGGCTTTGAAGCCCCGCCCCCGTGCCCGCGGAGACAACGCCGGATCGGCGATGTCGAGCAACATCGACCAATGGTCGAGCGCCCCCGGTCGCAACTGCGTTGCAAGACCTGCCGCACCGACCCATTCCCGCGCCCCTTGATAATCGCCGGCCACCGCCAGCACCTCGACCGCCGTCTCATTGAACCACGATATTTCCTGTGCCGGCCGCATCTGCCGGACGACCGGAGACACCGCGACCGCAACGGAGTGAAACAAGCCATCACGGCGCGCCAGGTCGAGCAGAGCGCGTATCGAGCGCGTCTTGGCAAATTGCGCTTGCTGGCTCTCCGCCCGGACAAAGTGTTGAGCACGCTCGAGAGGTCCGCTACGTCCCGGCGTTGTCGTCCCCGCCCCGCCGGCTGCTGCCCGGTAAGCGTCTGCCAGCGCCGCCGCGGTGATGACGTTCTGCGCCGCCGCCTGCTCGGCAGCGACCAGCCGCAGCGCCGGGCTGGCACGCGCCTCATTGGCGATCAGCCCCAGGAAGCCCGGTCCGGCGCGCTTAAGCGCCGCCGCATCCAGTAGCGTTTCCGCCGTCCCAAGCTCCACCAGCAACAAACCGTCGAGGTATGATAACCGGTCTGGCAACGGCGCCTGCGGCTGTTCTCCGGTTGAAATGGCCTCGAGCAAAGCCAGCGTGAAAGGCCGATTGTAACCATTGTCACGCGCGAGTTCGGCCGCCAGCCCGCCGCCTTGCCTGTTTCCGGCGACGATCGCGCAATAGCCCGCCGTCGCAATCGCATCGCCGCGCTGGCGTTCGGGCAGCTCCTGTGGCTTGGCAACCACTTGTTTGATCGCCGCACAGCCGCGTTCGCGCTGTCCGCTCACGAGATCCATTTGCGCCTGCAGCAAAGTTCCGCCGGCGCCGTTCATCGCCTCGCCGTCCCTTTGCGCCGTTTGCGCTGGATCGAGAAGGCCAGCCCGCATCAGCGCCCGCCGCCGGACCGCCTCCAGGGCAGCATCCTTGACGGGCTCACGCATCAGCCTGTTGAAGAGTTCGGCCAGCGTTGGCGAAGCAGGCGGCAACGCCAGGCTTTGCAGCAACTGCTCGGCCCCCGATGCATCGAGCCCCTGCCACGTGCCCGCCGGCAACGCATTGCCGGATTGAATGACGGGCGTGAGTTCACCGCGCTCGACGGCAGGCGCGGCGCCGTAACCCGCCTCCCGGGGCCGCGCAGCGGCGGGCGGCGCCGCGCTGTACGTCCCCGGCGCACCGTACGGCACACCGACCGAACCATCCGGCACCACTTCCGGGGGCTGGTAGGTATTGCCTGCATAACCGGGCGGCGTTGCTGGATAGGTTTGCGGTGCCGTGCCGCGTCGGCGCGCGGCGGCCCTGTTGCCGGGAAGGTCGTCGCCTGTCATCGGTGCCAGATAGGGACCGGCATCACGCGTGCGCTCATCTCTGCGGCGTTGCCTGGCCCGTTCCTGGCGCGCACGATCGCGCTCGGCAAATGGATTCCACGCATCATCACTGAGCGCCGGCGCAACCGGCGCACCGCAAAGAACGCCGACAGCAAGCGCAAGCGCAATACTCAATCGCACTGCCTGCCGGCCGCCTCTCGAACACCGCTCCGCCATGACGGGATGCCCCACACTCATCGCTTGATTTTGACACTCGGAACCGACTTCTGCACTTCCTGCTGCTCCGGCTCGAAATAGACGGCCAGAACGTAAAGGCCGCCGTAAGCCACCGCAAAAAGAACCGTGATGACGAACAGAAAGCGAAACAGACTGGGCATGGTGTCGGCGTATGTCCCTAAATTCAAAAATCAACCACCAACCCGCCGCACTCATTAAACACCGTTCCGGCAGAGCGTGGCACGAGTATGACCGATTCTACCCGCCGTTGGTCGAAGTCTCCGCGCGTCACGCGACTAGGCCGGTAAAATGAATTGTTATCGCCGAGCATCACCCCGACTCCGATCGGTATTTTAATCAGATCAGCCGCGGCTGATAGCCGCCACCTCCAACGATCTGGCGCTCGTGATCCAGGAGGAAAGTTTTGGTATCAAGGCCGCCGCCAAACCCCGTCAACGAACCGTTCGCACCAATGACCCGGTGACAGGGCAGCACGATCGGCAGCGGATTGGCCCCGTTGGCAGCCCCCACCGCCCGGCTGGCTTTAGGGTTGCCAAGCCGCGCCGCCATCTCACCATAACTCCACGTCTCACCGTACGGGATCTCCGCAAGTGCCGACCACGCGCGTCTCTGAAAGTCCGTCCCCTCGAACTTTAGCGCCAGCTCAAACGTTTTGAGTTCCCCTGCAAAGTAAGCCGCAAGCTGCCGCTCCACCTCGACAAACGCGCCGGCGTCACGGACCCAGTCATCACCAGGTCTGAGGACCGTCCGGCCGGTCGAAAATGCCAATATGGCAAGCGCACCATCATAGCCTGCCGCCAGCAACGGACCAACGGGGCTCTCGATCATTGTGTAGGCGAGGGCCGACAATCCGCCTCCTTTGTACATGCCTCGCCTCTCCCACAATCACGACTTTATCGAAGACGTGGATTAACCGCATCGCGCAGCCAGTCGCCAAGCACGTTCACCGATAGCGCGAGGATCGTTAGCGTCAATGCCGGGAACAGTAAAATCCACCACTCCCCTGAGTACAGGAATGACTGGCCGACACGGATCTGAGTCCCCAGCGAGGGTTGCGTCGCCGGCACGCCGACACCCAGGAACGAGAGTGTCGCCTCGCTGATGATCGCAAGCGCGAGCCCCATTGTCGCCATAACCAATATGGAACTCATCGTGCTCGGAAAGATGTGCACGAATATGATCCGTTGCGGACTGCATCCAATCGCACGCGCTGCCAACACGTATTCTTTACGCTTTTCAGCACTCACAACGGCACGAACGGTGCGCGCATACTGCACCCAGTCCGATAACCCGATCGCAACGACGAGTATCCAAACCGCAGCCGTCTCCCGGTCCGCCGGCGCAACGCTGCCCCGTGCAACCCCGAATATGAGAAGGGCGATCAGGATCGACGGAAACGACAGTTGTACGTCCGCGGCTCGCATGATCACCGCATCGACCCATCTACCCTGCCATCCCGCGAGCAGCCCGAGCGCAACACCGATCACCATTGCGAACAGAACCGCCGCGACACCGACGAAGAGTGAAATGCGCAGGCCGTAGAGGATCGCCGAGAGAACGTCGCGGCCCTGATCGTCGGCCCCCAGAATGAAGACACGTCCTGTCAACTCGTTGACGGCCAGCGGCGGGGTAAAGCCATCGCTGAGATCCAGTTGCGCTGGATCGAAAGGATCGAACGGTGCGATCCATGGCGCCAGCAGTGCGCAACCCGCCAGCAGCAGCACAATGGCAGCTGAAACCATCACGGACGGGAGACGCCGGAAACTGCGCCACATCCTCCGAGCTCTGACGCCGCCGCCGGACATCGGGGGCGCGCCCAGGTCCCCCGCCTGTTCAACTGAGGCCTCACCACGCTGCAGCTCAATCATTGGCCGCCGCTTCCCCGGCCAATCACGTCGGCCCGCGGATCAGCGATGTGCAATGCAATGTCAACGACTAGATTGACAGCCACGAACACGCTCGCGACCACCAGCAGATAGCCAGCCATCACGGGAATATCGACGAACCGTATCGCGTCGACGAACAGCAACCCCAACCCTGGCCACTGAAACACGCTCTCGGTGACGATCCCGAACGCAATGACCGATCCGAACTGAAGCCCGCTGATCGCAATCACTGGTATGAGCGCATTGCCCAACGCATGCACCGTGAGCACACGCCACCCGGGAAGCCCGTTGGCGCGGGCGGTGCGGATGTAGTCCGTTTGCAGAACTTCGAGCATCTCCGCCCTGACTAGACGCATGATCAGTGCCAGTTGGTAAAAACCAAGTGTAAGCACAGGCAAAACGAGGGAACTGAGGCCGCTCCGGGTCAAGAGCCCCGTCGTCCAGAAGCCGACATCGACTACCTCGCCGCGCCCCAACGGTGGAAACCACCTGAGTTCCACTGCGAAGACCCAGATCAGCAAGATTCCGATCAGAAACGTAGGTAGCGATACACCAACCAGTGAAACCGTCATGGCCCCGAACGCCAGCGGGCTTCCACGGTGGACCGCGGTATAGATGCCAACGCCAATACCACCCGCCAAAGCAAACACCGCCGAGAGCACTGCCAACTCGAGCGTCGCCGGCACTCGCTCCGCGATGAGGTCGGCAACCGGCCGGCCTTGCCGGTATGAAACCCCCATATCTCCGGAAAACAGCCGACCCAGATAGAGCGCATACTGCACCGGTACCGGGTCATCGAGGCCTAGGCGCTCGACTAGGTCATCGTAATCGGCCTGTGTCGCCTCCTGGCCCAGAAGATTGTTGACCGGATCTCCGACGAACCGGAACATGGCGAACGATATGAAGCCGACCACTGCAAGAACCGCGACTGCCTGGATCAGGCGGCTCCCGATATATCTGATCATCCGCGTATCCTTTGGTTTACGCAGATGCACAGACGGTATTTCACTATTACGACGTACCATGTTTGGAGCTGCAAGGATCGGGAAGCCCTAATATTCCCGATGACATTCCGCCCCTCGGCGTTGCCACGGCGCCAAATCGCCACAACCGGCCCCAGATAACCTGTTGTCAAAGGCCACCGCAACTGGTCCGTCTAACGGCGCCGCCAGCGTTCCCGCAAAGTGCACAGCCTGCTAGATCAATCCTTGGGGCTTGGCCCGAAAAACGCTAAAGAGCCCTGACACGCACCTTCCCACCCAAGTTGCACTGGAGAACCGTGTGAGCAATCCCTTCGTCCTTGTGAACCGTTCGACGTCACATGCCCACGCGGCCCTCATCATCGCCACCATCTTCTTCGCAGCCGCCCTCCCTTGGTCATCAAACGCCAACGCCGAGGAAAAAGCAGGTCACAGCCACCAAACCGAGGAAAAGCCTCTGGGCCCGGCCGACCCCGCCAAACTGCACCAGCCTGGCGAACTGCCGGACATCGGCATCGGCGACATCTCCGCACCAGTCACCATTGTCGAATATGCCTCGATTACTTGCAGCCACTGCGGCCGCTTCCATCGCGAACTTCTGCCCGAGCTCAAGAAGAAGTATATCGACACCGGCAAAGCGCGTCTGATCCTGCGCGAGTTCCCACTCGAAAGCGTCGCCGCAGCCGCCGCCCTGATCGCGCGCTGCACCGGCACGGATAAGACCTACGATGCTGTATCGACGATGTTCGAGCGCCAGCAGCAATGGTTGCGCAAAGACGATCTGCGCCCTGACCTGATGGCCATCGCCGCTGAGTACGGCATGAGCAAAGAGCGGTTCGAGGCGTGTCTGAAGGATGAAGCGCTCTTCAAAAAAATGATCACCTCACGCACCCGCGGCCATGAAGAGTTCGGGGTCAAATCCACTCCCACCTTCTTCATCAACGGCAAACCATTGGTTGGCCCGCGCTCGATCGCCGAATTCGATGCGATTATCCAACCAATGTTGGCGAACTGACCGATTTCGCCCTCACCGTGCCCCTTTGACGCGCGCGTCCGGCGTCTTCCGCGGCCGGACCGAAGCCGCCGCCCGCGTTCCTTCCTCATAC
>CAZWCL010000234.1:0-5985 GCA_964632265.1 uncultured Hyphomicrobiaceae bacterium
CCAGCAGCATCGCATGTGAGTAGGAGGCGCACGTCAAGTGTTTGTAGGTACTCAATTCGCCGGTATAGCGCCAAGGGCAGGCGTTGAGCGGCACGCAATATTTAGGCGACCGGCGGTTGTAAGCCGGCCTGTTGCCAAATCTCCATCCAGGCGACCTGTAGCAAAGTCGTCACATAACCAGTGGCATCCTTCTCCGGCTGCCACTTCGTCGGCCAGGCAGAGTTCACGGCGAGCGCTCATGACTGGGTGACAATAGTAGCGTACAGCCGTCTTTCGAATTGCCGCTAAGGTGACCGTTAGGCGGTGATGCTCCGGTGAGCATCCAGCATTCATTCTGAAATCAGGTTCAGCGCAGCATGACCACTCGGCGAAACGCCGGGCGGTAAAGGCGATGGTGCGTCTGCACTCATGAACTTTTGGTCCGGCTTAGCGCCGACGAGCGCTACCGGCTGGCCGCGGGGAACACAAAATGACGCAACTGGAAAACAAGGACGGCTTGTCAGCCGCCATGACCGAATTCGTAAATCCTTCTGAAGCGATGCCCAAGCGCTCGCTTGTGGCGCCCACCAATGCAAAACTCTCCGACAATAAGGTGCGCGCTGTGCTCCGCGCCCGGCTCGGAGAGGAAGTATACTCTAGCTGGTTCAGCTCACTCGAATTGGAGGAACTGGTTGGCGACACCATCAAGGCATCCGTGCCGGTGAAGTTCTTGCGTAGCTGGATTCAAAACCACTACCTCGACGACCTTCTTGCCGCATGCCAAAGCGAATATCCTGCCGCCGAGCGCGTCGAAGTATCTGTACGTCAGCCGGTTGGCCCGAAGGCAGCGAAATCATTGCCGGACCAGGACGCGCAGTCATCGTCGACCGCGGCCGAACCAACCGGCCTCCCTGCTCCCGCGGCGCGTCCTGTGGCCAGCGCATTGGCGACAGATGCTTTCGTCAGCTCGCCCACCCAGGCCGGCGGCTTCGAAGGTTCGCCGCTCGATCCGCGTAACACCTTCGACAGCTTCATCGTTGGCTCAGCCAACCGCATGGCCCACGCCGGAGCCAGTCAGGTCGCCGACACGATTTTTTCCGACCAGCCGAGCATCAATCCTCTTTTTATCCATTCCGGCGTCGGCCTCGGTAAAACCCACCTGCTGCATGCGACGGCTTGGGAAGTCCGTCGCCGTATGCCGCAGGCCCAGATCCTCTATCTTACCGCTGAGCGCTTCCGTTTCAGTTTTGTTGAAGCCCTTCAGTCGAAGGAGGCGATGGCTTTCAAGGACCGCTTCCGTTCCATCGACATGCTGCTGATCGACGATCTTGAGTTCCTTCACGGCCAACACACCGAGATCGAATTCGACCACATTATCAACGCCCTGCTCGACGGTGGGCGTCAGGTCGTCGTCGCTTCGGCGCGGCCGCCGAACCAGATTGAGAAGCTCAATGAACGCCTCCGTTCACGCCTGCAGCGCGGCCTTGTCACTGAACTCACGCCACCGGACTATGATCTGCGCCTGAAGATACTTGAGCGCCGTATTCAGGAAAAGCGGCAGTTCGATCCCTCTTTCGAAATCTCTCGCGAGGTTATCGAGCTGCTTGCCGAGCGTCTTTCGGAAAACAGCCGCGAACTCGAGGGCGCCGCCGCCCGGCTGCATGCGCATTGGCAGTATTTGCACGCGCCGATCACGCGCGAAGTTGCTGAGAATGTCGTACGCGACCTGTTCCAAAGCGGCGGCGAGCCCCGGAAGGTGCGCATCGAGGAAATAATAAAGACGGTCTCGCGCCACTTCGGCGTCTCGAAGCCGGACATTCTCTCTCAGCGCCGGCATCGTTCAGTCGTTTGGCCGCGTCAGATTGGTATGTACCTCTCGAAGCAATTGACGGCCCGCTCCCTGCCGGAGATCGGCCGCCGCTTCGGCAATCGTGATCATACAACAGTTTTGCACGCAATCCGCAAAATTGATAGAGAACTGGAAGCCAATCCACGTCTACGCGATGAGCTCGAAGATCTCAAGAAAATGTTGAGCAGCTAACCAGGTTTCCGCGGGAACATGCGTGTCGCGTTTGGGGTAGGCGCTCACGCTTGTAGCGCCCGGTGGCCTAGGGGCAGGCCATCGGGCGCGCACATTTGCATTTATTTCACTGCGGCGGACAAAATTTCCGCCTGATTTATCCACGCTTGAACCTAGCCACCATTTGGCACACCGTACGCGAATCGGTACCGTCCGCGCGGCAACTGCGGTACAGTGCGCGTACAACCTCGGCCCGTTTCGCCCACCGTGGCGTAGCCGTGCAATCAGTGCGCCGGCCGGGCCGCTCGCAGAAGCCTATGTTGATAGGCTGATATCAAGAGCCCGGTGTCCAACAAGGTCCGCCGGCCACATAAACTCGGGACGTCAGATGCAGCTGGTCATTGAACGAGGCGAACTTCTCAAATCCCTGAGCCACGTCACGAGCGTCGTCGAACGGCGCACGACCATCCCGATCCTGTCGAACGTGTTGCTTCAAGCATCGAGCAACGGCATACGCTTCAATGCCACTGATCTCGAACGCGAGGTAATCGAGCAGACCAGCGCTGACGTCTCGCAGGAAGGCGCCGTCACCGTGCCGGCCCACCTCTTGCACGACATCGTCCGCAAACTTCCCGATGGTGCACAGGTCCAACTCATCCGCGACGGCGAGCACGAACGGGTCACGCTCTCTTCCGGCCAGTCCCGCTTTGCCCTTCAGTCCCTTCCCGCCGAGGATTTTCCCGATCTCGCGGCAGGTGAAATGAGCCACGAATTCACGATCGCCGCGCACGACCTCAAGCGCCTGATCGAAAAGACCCGGTTTGCCATTTCCACCGAAGAGACACGCTACTACCTGAACGGCATCTATCTGCACGCCGCGGCCGGCGAGGAGGGGCAGCCGCCGCGTCTGCGTGCCGTCGCAACCGATGGCCACCGCCTCGCCCACGTCGAACTCGATTGTCCGGAAGGTGCCGCCGGTATGCCCGGCGTTATCGTGCCGCGTAAGACCGTGCACGAACTCCACCGCCTGCTCGAGGATGGCGCTTCCGAGGTGCGCGTTGGCATTTCCGACACCAAGGTCCGCTTCGAGATCGGCGCCATCACCCTCACCTCGAAGCTGATTGATGGCACGTTCCCGGATTACGGCCGCGTTATACCGAAAAACAACGACAAAGAGCTGCGTGTCTCCAACGCCGAGTTCATCTCCGCCGTTGACCGGGTGTCGACGATCGCCAGTGAACGCGGCCGAGCCGTCAAACTCGCTATCGAAGGCGAGAAGCTGACGCTCTCGGTCAATAACCCCGAAGGCGGCAGCGCCACCGAGGAAGTCGATGTCGCCTATAGCGCCGAACCACTCGAGATCGGCTTCAACGCCCGCTATCTCCTCGATATCGCCAACCAGCTCGAGAGCGATCAGGCCATCTTCCGGCTCGCCGATCCGGGCTCTCCCACTATGGTCCAGGATAGCGAAGACGACAGCGCCCTTTACGTCCTGATGCCGATGCGCGTGTGATGCAACCTCTCTGCCTATCGTCCCAAACATGGCTGCTGACACCATGACGGACGATCGAGAGACCTCCTCGTCGGCGCCGCCCGCCGCGCCGTCTCCCAGCGTCTGGATCACCCGTCTCGCGCTCACGAACTTCCGAAATTACGCGAGCCTGACGATCGAACCGCCGTGCGCGCCGGTGGTCCTTTACGGCGCCAATGGCGCCGGCAAAACCAATCTCCTTGAAGCCGTCTCGCTCCTCGCCCCCGGCCAGGGATTACGCCGCGCCGCGCTCGCCGACCTTGCTCGCCATGCCGGCACCGGCGATTGGGCCGTCGCAGCCCGCGTCTTGCGGTTCGCCGAACCGATCGAGGTCGGCACCGGACAGCAGCCTCCCGCCGCATCTACCGCGGCCCGCCGCCCAGCCATGCGCACCGTGCGCATCGACGGCGACAACCAGTCCGGCTCAGGTGCGCTCGCTGATTGCCTCGAAATCGTCTGGCTGACTCCCGCCCTCGACGGCCTGCTCACAGGTCCCGCCGCTGAACGCCGCCGTTTCCTCGACCGTTTGATTCTGTGCTTCGACCCGGCTCACCGCACCCGTGCCAATCATTTCGAGCGCGCCATGCGCCAGCGCAATCGTCTCCTCGATGATGGCAGCCGCGATGACACACTTTTCGCCGGCCTCGAAGCACAGCTCGCCGAAGCCGGCGTTGCCATCGCCGCCGCCCGCCTCGAGGCAACCGCGGCCCTCAATGCCGTCACGTCCGCCCGGCGCGACCGCGCACCTCACTCGCCCTTCCCTTGGTCGCACGCCTCCCTGGACGGTACCCTCGAGCAGCACTTGGCCGAAGCAGCCGCCGTCGACGTCGAAGACAGCTACGCCGCCGACCTCGCAGCCACCCGCGAGCGCGACCGCGCCGCCGGGCGAACGCTGACCGGCCCGCACCGTTCCGACTTCATCCTGACCCACGGCCCCAAGCAGATGCCGGGGCGGCTCTGCTCGACAGGCGAACAAAAGGCTTTGCTCGTCGGCCTGGTCCTCGCGCACGCTGAACTTTCATCCACACGCCGCCGGGGCGCGACGCCACTTCTTCTCCTCGACGAAGTCGCGGCGCATCTCGATCCCGAGCGCCGCACAGCCCTTTTCGGCGAACTCCTGACCCTTGGCACCCAGGCGTGGCTCACCGGCACCGACCGCGCCGCCTTCGTCGCTCTCGAGGGCCACGCCGGATTCTTCGAAGTCAGCGACGGTGTGGTCGAGCCTCGCTGAGCGCGCGCAAACAGGTCGGCGGACCACACTTCCAAGGCTCTCGCGTGCATTGAAAAAGCGCCACCAAAGCCCGCCTCAAGACGCTTATTCTGCCAATATTCTGCGCACGATCTCGCCATCTTGATCGCAAACGGGCGACGTCCCCCTAAGAACCTTGCTGCTTAGCTTGTAACTCATTGAATATAAAGATATATTTTGCCCAATTGAACAACGTTCAAACGCGCAAAAATTAGTATTTAAACCGCGTCCGTGCTACAACTCCGTGACAGAATCAAATAACCGGAACCGGACCCGCTCATGAGCGACGAAACGCCCGAGAATCAGCCCGCTGGCGACGGTGCGCATGGTGCCAACCCTGCCAATGGTGCCAACCCTGCCAATGGTGCCGACTACGGCGCCGACAACATCAAAGTGCTTCGCGGCCTCGATGCCGTCCGCAAGCGCCCCGGCATGTACATCGGTGATACCGACGACGGATCGGGCCTCCACCACATGGTCTACGAGTGCGTCGACAATGCTATCGACGAGGCGCTCGCCGGCTACGCAACCGAGGTCAACGTCGTCCTCAATGCCGACGGCTCATGCACGGTTTCGGACAATGGCCGCGGTATCCCTGTGGGTCTCCATTCCGAGGAAGGCATTTCCGCCGCCGAAGTCGTCATGACCCAACTCCACGCCGGCGGCAAATTCTCCGAAGGCGAGGGCGACGACAACCCATACAAGGTCTCGGGCGGTCTCCACGGTGTCGGCGTTTCCGTCGTCAACGCCCTCTCGCATTATCTTGAGTTACGCGTTTGGCGCGACGGCCACGAGCATTACGTCCGCTTTTCGCACGGCGTCGCCGACGCCCCGCTCAAGATCGTCGGCGACCAGGGCGACAAGCGCGGCACCGAGGTCACGTTCCTGCCCTCTCTGGAGACCTTCCACAACGCCACCAACTTCGTCTATGAGACACTCGAGCACCGCCTCCGCGAACTCGCCTTCCTGAACTCCGGCGTTCGCGTCATCCTCACCGACAACCGCGGTCCCGACCAGCGCCGTGACGAGATGTTCTACGAGGGCGGCCTTGGCGCGTTCGTCGAGTACCTCGACCGCTCGAAGCAGGGGCTGCTCGATACCCCCGTCATGATGATCGGCGAGAAAGACGGCCTTACCGTCGAGACCGCGCTCTGGTGGAACGACAGCTACCACGAAAACGTGCTCTGCTTCACCAACAACATCCCG
>CAZWCL010000235.1:0-5984 GCA_964632265.1 uncultured Hyphomicrobiaceae bacterium
CGCGCAGGCGCAGGCCAGCTCTGCTGGCCGGTACGCGCCGTGAGCGAAAACAAGCTGAGCGCACGCGACCCGGCCCTTAGGGCCGCGCCCGCGCAGGCGCAGGCCAGCTCTGCTGGCCGGTACGCGCCGTGAGCGAAAACAAGCTGAGCGCACGCGACCCGGCCCTTAGGGCCGCGCCCGCGCAGGCGCAGGCCAGCTCTGCTGGCCGGACCGCGCCGTGAGCGAAAACAACCTGAGCGAAAACAAACTAAGAAGAACCGCCGTTCACTCCGAAATACTTTTTGCGCCACACCAGTTTCGGTCGCGTCGTGACCGATGATGCTGGTTCCACCTGTCGGGCGGGCAATCGACGGGCGGTCGTTGCCTGACGCCCGCGCCCCTGGGCGTCCTCTTGAGCCACCGGCGTTTTAGACGATTGCGCGTCCTTCGACCTGGATGAAGCCGTCTTTCTCGCAGATTGTGCCCTTTTGCTGCGGCGTTCCTCTGCGAGGCGCTGCTTGCGCGCGGCCCGAAGAGCCTGGCGTGCCTTCGCTTCTTCCGCCCTCGCCGCTTGAACGCGCGCCTGTTCCAGCGCCTTGGCCTTGCGCTGCCGTTCGCGTTGGGCGGCCACCGCAAGGCGTCGCCGGCGGAGCGCCTTATGCCGTTCTGCCAGTCGCCGCCGCCAGCTTCTCGGCAATTCCGCGCGCACCAGTTGGGCGGGCAGTCTAAGCGCCGCGATTGTTGCAACCGTACGGGAAACCGGTGGCGGCGGCGAACTCACCGAGGCGATATGAAGCCCGGTCGCCGTTGCCGGAGCGGGTGCCGGAGGCGCAGGCTCAAGCGCCGCGACCGTTATGTCTGTCCGTGGAGCCGGAAGCGGCGGCACGCTGGCCGAGACGATACGAAGCCGGGCAGCGGTCATCGGGGATGGTGTTGGCAAAACCGGCTTGAGCGCCGGGTTGCGCCGCGACCCTTGTCCTTTCGCTGCCGCATAGCGCACCCGCGGCTTGGTACCCATTGCAACGCGCGTCGCGCCAGCCAGGTTCGCGAACCGTCCGATATACCCTTTAACTGGTGCGTACACACGCCGCCGCCGGTACCGCGCTTCGCTTGGCGTTGGTGCGTAAATCACCTTGACGATCAGCCGCGCCACGCCACGACTGCTAAAGCCCAGCTTGCGCGCCGCCGCATGCGACAGATCCAGCGTTCGGCGCCCCCAATAGGGTCCGGCGTTATCGATCCGCACGACCGCCGCGCGTTTGTTGCGCGGATTCCAAACCAAAAGTTTCGTGCCATTGGGATAGATCGGGCTGGCGCCATTGTCGGCTTTACCCGGCCGGAACACTGTTCCCGACGACGTCAGCCCGCACGGATTGAAGCGGTCGCGTTTGCAGTGCCGGTAGAACGAGGCGTGCACCGCATGAGCCCGGCCGATCCGCCGCCGGGTTTCGCTGAGTGTGAGAACTCGGTGGCAAGTGCGCAAAAAACAGTATTTCTTGCCGGGCGTCTTCGCTTCTGCCGTGTGCGTCCCGGCGGGTAACGTAATCGCCACGAAGCTCATTATTGTCGCAATTGTAGCGAGAGCAATTATTTTCGGACCAGCGAAAATATGTCCGTGTTTTCCATCATCACCAGCAGCAAGATGAGTAGATGCAAGTAACGCATACTTAAAAAACATGATCCCTCCGGCCATTTGCCGTGCGTTAACCCATGCGTCTGGCGCCTTGTTCCTGACGGACACCCGGTTGGCCGGCCGCCTTGTCGGACGTGTTTGAATTAACGCCCGGCGCGCAAACGACCGCAGTGCTGCAACGTCATGTTTTTTTTGCGAGGGTTAGCGGCCGACATAGTTAATCCGGCTGCGTCAACTGTTCACAGCCGGATCCGAAGCCAAATCAAATAACGCCCTGATCAGCCAATTTTTTGAGGAGTTCCTCGTGCGCCTCGATCAGGCGGGCAGCGTCGATCGACCGCAGGACGAGCTGCGTGCAGGGTTTGTTGTTCCGCATCGTCGGATAGCTGCCCATCGAAACATCCTGATAGGTTTCCTGATGCGCTTTCAGCAGGTCGGCGATGCCGCCTTCGGGTCGGTCCACGTCGATGGAACGGGAATGCATCATTCGCCCCTTGCGCAGTCGGGGAGTCACTGAATCGAGCATGACCTGCATTATGCTCGGGATACCGGCCATCGTGATGACGTTCTCGAGCATGAATCCGGGTGCCGTGGACACCGGGTTCTCAACGAGTTCAGCGCCGAACGGGATGCGTGCCATGCGCAGGCGCGCCGGCGTAACTTCCACGCCACGTGCCTTGAATGCCGGCAGCATTAGATCGAGCGCACGTTGGTCGACATCGATGTCGACGCCGAACGCCTTGGCGATGCTGTCGGCCGTGATGTCGTCGTGCGTCGGCCCGATGCCCCCCGTTGTGAATACGTAGTCGTAGCGAGCGCGCAGTTCGTTCACCGCCGCAACGATCTCGTTTTCTTCGTCCGCAACGATACGGACTTCCCTGAGCTGGATTCCGATGCCGGTACAGTGATCGGCCAGGTAGCCGATATTCTTGTCTTTTGTTCGCCCGGAGAGGATTTCATCGCCGATAACGATCATGGCGGCGGAAACGATGTCGCCGATTTCAGTTGTTGTAGGTTCGATATCTTGGTTCGGCATTGTTGGCGTTCTCCCCAGCCTCTCAGCTTCGACGACTTTTCATGCCGGTTTCTATCAGCTTTGATAGCGCTTTGCGCAAGCAACCTTCGGAGCGATGCATGAAATTCGATCCGCCTCTCATCCGGGGACGCCTTATACGGCGCTACAAACGTTTTCTGGCGGATGTCGAACTCGATAGTGGCGAAGTCATAACTGCGACGTGCGCGAACACGGGCTCGATGAAAGGGCTTGTCGAACCCGGTGCGATCGTCTGGCTTTCGACGAGCGAAAGCCAGACCAGAAAATATCGCCACACATGGGAATTGGTCGAACATGATGGTGGCCGCGGCAGCACCATCGTTGGCATCAATACGAACCACCCCAACCGGCTTGTTGCCGACGCGATCGCGGCCGGCCGCATCGCCTCTCTCAAAGGCTATGCTGTTTTGAGGCGAGAGGTGAAGTACGGCCAGAACAGCCGCATCGACATTCTGCTTGAGGATCCGGTGAAAGGCCGCTGCTACGTCGAGATCAAGAACGTCCACTTCCTGCGCACACCGGGGCTCGCGGAATTTCCCGATTCCATCACCTCTCGTGGCGCCAAGCATCTCGAAGAAATGACCAATATGATCCGCGCCGGACACCGCGCCGTTATGCTATATCTCGTGCAGCGTGCCGACGCGACGCAGATGACTTTCGCGCGCGACATCGACCGCGACTATGGTGAAGCGTTCGATCTTGCATCCGCGAACGGTGTCGAGGCGATCGCTTATCGTTGCACGCTTGACCCGTCAGGCATCGCCCTCAATCGAAAAATACCTTTAAAACCTTGATTTAAATACACTTTGGCGTGGTCTAACACATGAGCGTGAGCACATTTTATTCGACATAACAGCCTATCGACACGACTTAAGAGATGAATTCACACTTAAGAGATGAATTCACATGCCAAAGCCGAATTTCGCAGGAGCAAAAGCAAAATGATAAGCCGAAGAAGTATGTTCATTGGCGGCGCGGCGGCAGTGCTCGGTGGTTGGTATGTCTGGCGCACGCCCGCCTCTGCCAAGTCGGACAAAACCTTCGAGATCACAAAGACCGAGGAAGAGTGGCGCAAGGTATTGAGCGAGAAAGAGTTCTATGTTTTGCGCAAATCGGGGACCGAACGCGCCTACTCAAGTCCGCTCAACGACATTGAAGCGGCCGGCCTCTACCACTGCGCCGGCTGTGATCTACCCCTTTACAGCTCAAAGACCAAATTCGATAGCGGCACAGGTTGGCCCAGCTTCTGGGCGCCGTTGGACGATGCGGTCGAAACGTCGGTCGACTATTATATCGGCTATCCGCGCACGGAAGTGCATTGCCGCCGCTGTGGCGGTCACCTTGGCCATATTTTCGACGACGGTCCCGCGCCGACCGGCAAGCGCCACTGCATCAACGGCGTCGCGTTGAAATTCAAAGCCGGCAAACCCGCCTGATCAGGAGAGCCCCGTGAAGAGACCAATAAACTTCCTTTTGATTTCAAAGATATGCGCGATTCTGGCCTTGGCCACACTGCCGTTGGAGTCGGCTGCGCAGCAGACCACTTCGAAGGCGACGTTCGGCTCAGGTTGTTTCTGGTGCACAGAAGCAGACTTCGACAAGGTGCCAGGTGTGCTCAAAACGGTGTCGGGCTTCATGGGCGGCCATGTCAAGAATCCAACCTACAAGCAGGTGGTCCGCGGCAACACCGGGCACACCGAAGTCGCACAGATTACGTACGACCCGGCGAAGGTCTCCTACAAGCAACTCGTGGACTACTACTGGCGCCACGTCGACCCGTTCGACAAGGCGGGCCAGTTCTGCGACCGCGGCAACCAGTACCGCCCGGCGATCTTCACGCACAACGCGAAACAGGCTGAAATTGCAAAACGAAGCCGCCGTGCCATCGACGAGAGCGGGCGTTTCGAGAAGAAGATCGTTGTTGAGATTACGCCGGCAAGCGAGTTCACGGCTGCTGAGGAGTATCACCAGAACTTCTACAAAAAGAACCCGTTCCACTATACCCGCTACCGCCTCGGTTGCCGGCGTGACAAGCGGATCGAAGAAATTTGGGGAAATGAAGCAAAGAGCTAGTCAGTTCGAAGAAGGCCGGCCGGCTTCGGCTGGTCTTGGCGTCAGCGCATTGGAGCATCAAACGCCAGTCGGTTCGCCGCATGGGTTTTTGGCGCTGGCAAGGCAGGTTAACCAATACGTAATTCGTTGAAAAAAAGCAGTTGAGCCCTCTGCTGTGGGGAGCTTGACCCTGATATATCCTCCCTCTGAGCTTTCGCGCTGGAGAGTGGGGGGGATAAATTTTGTTCGAGTTGGAGTTTATAGGTTCGGTCTCCGACCTCCCTTTAGCTGAAGTGCGCGACCTCCTGCAGGAAACTCAATCACGCAACATATTTCATGAACCCGAGTTGATCCGTGCCGGTCTCGGCCTCCCCGAGGCGGCAGGCTTTGTGGCGCTCCTCGTATGGCGCCGCCCGGCGCGCGGGGCACGCGTCCTCGAGGGCCTTATACCTATGACCAAGCGCCGTTCGATCAGCGGCCGGGTGCAATGGTCGTCGTGGCATCACCGCCATTGTTACCTTGGTGAACCCGCCATCAGACGCGGCAGCGAGCATAATTTCTGGCGCGCTTTGTTAACCCACCTCGACGGCCAATCGCGTCCCTTCGGCTTTATCCGCCTGAAGGGACTGGATGGCAACAGCGCCTCCACAGCGGCACTCTTGGAGGTCGTCGCAGAAGAGCGGCGGCCCTTGCGTTGGCGCGAACGTACGAATCGGGCCCTCTTGCGGGGCGGCTGCTCGTCAGCCGACTACCTGAAAGCCAACGTGCGCAAGAAGAAGACCAAGGAACTGCGCCGCCTTCGCAATCGGTTGGCGGAGCAGGGCACCCTGGCTGTCAAGAGCGTTGATATTGAAGATGAAACCGCGCTCGCCCAAGCCGTTGACGGATACCTGTTAATGGAAGCAGACGGATGGAAGGGGCGCTGCGATACTGCGGCACACTGCGATGACAGAGACGAGAGCTATTTCAGGCAAATGACCTCGTATCTCGCTGGCCAACGCCGATTGCAGATAATGACGTTGGATCTGGACGGATGCCCTATCGCATATCTCGTAACTGCGTTGACGCAGCGCGATGAGGATGAGGGCCGGCGCGGTGCATACACCCTCAAGACGACGTACAACGAAAAGCTGTCGAAATACTCCCCGGGCGTACTCTTGCAGTTAGCCTTCATGGAACGTGCGTTGGACGTCGATCATCTTGATTGGGTTGACAGTTGCGCGCAGCAAGGTCATCCAATGATTGATCATCTGTGGTCTGATCGCC
>CAZWCL010000236.1:0-1477 GCA_964632265.1 uncultured Hyphomicrobiaceae bacterium
CAGTCACTCCGGAGAACCTCGTATGCCGTCTTCTGCTTGAAAAAAACAAAAAGATCGAACTGCACTCGGCGCACGGGTATCTACTGCATCAGTTCCTATCGCCGGTGACAAACCAGCGCACCGACGAGTATGGTGGCTCGCTCGAGAACCGCATGCGCTTTCCGCTTGAGATTTTTGACGCTGTGAGGGCGATCTGGCCGGAGAACAAGCCGCTTGGCGTGCGTTTTTCGGCGACGGACTGGATCGAGGACAGTAGTTGGAACCTGGAAGAATGCATCGCGTATGCGAAGGCGCTCGAACAACACGGGTGCGACTTCTTCGACGTATCGAGCGGCGGCGCGGCCCCGAGCCAGAAAATCGTGTCGACACCCGGCTACCAGACCGCTTTCGCGGCCGCGATCAAACGCGCGACCGGCGCGACGATCATGGCCGTTGGGCGGATCACTGAGGCGCATCAGGCTGAGACCATCCTGCAAAGCGGCCAGGCCGATATGATCGCGCTGGCGCGGGGTATGCTCTATGACCCGCGTTGGGCTTGGCATGCGGCCCAAGCCTTAGGCGACAACGCGCTGTTTGCGCCGCAGTATGCACGGTCGCACCCGTCGATGCAGGGTGAGCCGGTGCCAGGCAATCCACCACCAAAATCAGCCTGAAACGCCGGGCCAGCGGGGAAAATGCCGGCCCGAAACCGCTGCCATGCACTGCGCTCGCGAGTGCAATTTTGCCCAGTGCATTGGGGAAAGTGCAGGGGCGGGCCGCGCCCATCCCGAGGGTTGACGCCCAAAGCTCCGGGCCGGCTCGCCACGCATGCGTCGCCATATGCGGTGGTGACATCGTCGACTGAGACCCATGCGCCACGTCAGGCCCGGTAAATCTCCGGCCAGCGCATGGTTCAGTCGTTGGGGCGTGGCGGACTGTTTGCGTTGTAGGGCAAATGGGTTGCCTGGTGGTGCGTGAGCTTCCACTGGTCGTCTTCAAGGACGAAGAGGTTGCTCGCAACGATGCGGGTCACGTCGAAGCACTCGGTGCACAGCACCATAGCGCGGTGGCCGTTGATGATGACGCTCTCGTCGCGAACGGTCACCATTGGCGGTTCGGAAACCACCATCACGTCAAACCACGAGGCCATCACGCGCTGGCGGCCCTCGATGCTCTCGCCGTTGGGATGGCAGACAGAGACGCTATGCTTGTCGGACCAGATGCCGTCCATGCGGGCATAATCACCGGAGCGAAACGCGGAGTAGAACTCTTGGTTCGCTTTGAGAACATCGTGTTTGGTCTTCAGAGTCTTCATTTGCCCTGTTGCTCCCTCAACGCCGTCACAAACAATTACCTCCGATATAAGATCATAGATAGTTGGGTGTGTCAGCCACAATGGAAGTGTGCGAGGACGTGCGGTAACAGGCTAGGCAAAAGCTTCGTGGACAAACCCCGGGCCAATCGAAAGTTCTGGCGAAAGTTCTGGCGAAAGTTCTGG
>CAZWCL010000236.1:1577-5955 GCA_964632265.1 uncultured Hyphomicrobiaceae bacterium
GGACAAACCCCGGGCCAATCGAAAGTTCTGGCGAAAGTTCTGGCGAAAGTTCTGGAATGACCAACGACTCATCGACCGGCAAGCAAAGTGATGCCGGCACCACTTCAATTGCGCCGGTTCTGCTCACATGCACGATGTTATTCTGGGGCGGCAACGCGGTGGCCGGGAAATTCGCTGTCGGGGAAGTCTCGCCCATGGTCCTCACCGCCATCAGGTGGGCGGTTGCCACAACCATCCTGCTGGTCTTCGCGGTGCCGCACCTCAGGCGTGACTGGGGTATCATCCGGAGCCGGCTGGTCTATCTATTCATGCTCGGAGCGGTCGGGTTCGGCGTGTTCAACGTGACACTCTATTCGGCATTGCAGTTCACCACGGCCATCAACGCGACGATTATCCAGTCGGCGATGCCAATGGCCGTGTTCGCATTGAATTTTCTCGTTTTCCGGACTCACCTTCATTGGGCGCAGGCGCTTGGCTACACGGTCACGCTTGCCGGGGTCGTCGTGACGGCATCCCGCGGCGACCTTGGCAATCTAGCAGCGCTGGGATTCAATTTCGGTGACCTTCTCATGCTGGTCGCGACATTCATTTATGCATCGTATTCGGTGGCGCTGCGCAACAAACCGACGATGCATTGGCTGAGCTTCATGACGGTGCTTGCGGCGTCGGCAACGCTGGCATCGACAGCCATCGCTGCGATCGAGGTCGGAACGGGTGCCGCCATATGGCCGACCAGCCAGACAGCCTGGGCGGTCATTCTTTACACCGCCATTTTGCCGTCAGCCATCGGCCAGGCCTTTTTTGTGAGGGGTGTCGAACTTATGGGTTCGAACCGGGCGAGCATATTCCTCAATCTGGTCCCGATTTTCGGGGCGATCCTTGCAATAGGCCTGCTTGGGGAGGCTTTCGAGACGTATCATGCGCTTGCGTTGGTATTGGTGATTGGTGGGCTGACAATTGCCCAGCATCTCACGCCGGGCAACCATTGACATGGGGGCAACGTATGGAGCGCGCTGACAGAAGCTCATCGCTCATGTGTTGAGTACCGCGAACACTGGTGCACGCACTTGTTTCCAGGCCCAATCGTTGGCTAGCCTGCGGTCAGATCGATTTTCCTGCAGAGTGGCGCGGCCGCGATTTCACCGGGCGCACCACACAGACAAGGCGAGACACTATGGCAAGCAGCGTCAGTTCAGAGATTTCCGGTCGCGGTCACCCAAGCCCCAGCTATCCATTTGATGTGACCGCGCTGCATCGCGATTTCGGCTGTGAGATCAGCGGCCTTTCGCTCGAGGAAGCCGCGTCGGATCTGAATTTCCCGGCCATTTACGACGCGTTCCTGCGCTATCAGCTTATCGTTTTCCGGGATGTGGACATTCCGCCGGCAGCGCAAGTAGCGCTGGCGCGGCGCTTCGGCGAGGTCCAGGTCCACGTCATGAATCAATACCATGGCTACGCCGATCATCCCGAGGTCTACGTGCTCTCCAACATCGGCGAGGACGGCAGGCCCAACGGCAAGCATCCAGATAAGGGCACGCTCTTCTGGCACACGGACGGGTCGTGGCGGCCGACACCGGGACTCGCGACGATGATGTGCTCGGAGCAGGTGCCGTCGGAGGGGGGACACACCGAGTTCGTGAGTACATATGCGGCTTATGAGGGACTACCTGAGGCGCAAAAGGAGCGTCTCGACGGACTCAACGCCGTCCACAACCTCGATTTCTCACGCTCGCGGCGGCACGGCGAAGAGCCGATGACGAAAGCGCAGCGCGATGCGGTGCCGCCGGTGCCGCATCCGGTCGTCAGGCGGCACCCAGAGACGGGCCGGCCAACGATATTCCTCGGAGACCACGCCGAAACGATCGAGGGGTGGGACTACGAGGAAGGACGGAATCTGATCGAAGAAGTCATGAGCGCGATGATTACCGACGACATGATCTACAGCCACAAGTGGCAGCCGAACGAGTGTGCGATCTGGGACAATCGCTGCATGCTGCACCGCGCAACCCCATTCGACACCTCCAAGGAAATCCGCCTGATGCGACGGTGCACAACACTTGGGCAGGTGCCGAACTGATCGGCCCGCAGCCATTCAGCGTGATGCGCCGGCGCTATGCGCGTCACGCAGTTCAAGGGCAAGGTCAGGGCGATCGGTCGTGAAGACGTCAACGCCAAGGTCGAGGGCATGGCGAATGGCGCGCTCATCATCGGCCGCGTACGTCGAGAGCCTGATGCCTTCTCGCTCGGCGACGGCCATGTCGGCGGCGGTGATCACATTGCTGCGATACGTCATGGCGTCGAGACCATGATCCCGTGCGAGGCCTGCAATTCGGGCCGTGGCGCCGATCTGGCGCACGAGAATGGGAGCAACGAGCCATATGAGGGGCATCGAGGGATCGACGCGCCGATAGGCTGCGAGCACCGGCAGCCAGAACGATGTCACGATCGCGCCGGCCGGTAGCGAGGCGCGCGCCAAGATTGCCGCGACGTCAGCTTCGAGGCCGGTGTAGGGGCGCATCTCGGCGTCAGCCTTGATCTCGATCCGCAACGCGATATCCGTCTTGGCAAAGAATGTGACCACTTCGTCAAGCGTCGGGATTGTCTCGCCGTCCGTGCCATTGAGCTGGACCTGGCGCAGTTCGGCGGCGGTCAGATCGGCAATTCTACCTCGCCGGTCCGTCATGCGATCTATGGTCGGGTCGTGGTGGACGACCGGGATGCCGTCGCGGGTCAAATGGACGTCGAATTCGACCTGATCGACAGGCAACGCAGCGGTATTGCGAAACGCCGTCGGGGAGTTCTCGGGCCAAAGAAGCGCGCCGCCACGATGGGATGCAATCAGCGTGCGGGTGGCGGCGATTGGTTCGCTCATGGATCTTTCACCGGACTTTCACTTATAACCTGTCTCAAGCGGGTGAGACGACCGGCGCTTCGCCGGAGCCCCGGTAAACGTCGGCTGCGCGCGCCTTGAAAGCCGTAAGGAAACGGCGGAACGCCTTATCGAACATGGCACCGACCAGCAGGCCCAGCATGCTCGACTTGAAACTGTAATCGATATCGAATTTCACGGCGCATCTGCCATCGTCACCGGCAGGCGACGGGGCCGGGTCAAAGCGCCATTCGTTACGCAGGTGGCGAAACGGACCGTCGATATACTCAACCAGGATGCGGTTATTCTGCCGATCGAGTGTGACGCGGCTTGTGAATGTCTCGCGGATGGCCTTGTAGCCGCAGGTCATATCGGCGACGAGCTGGGGCCGGCCATCATCCAGCGTATTGCGCTCACGGACGGCCAGTGCTTCGCAGAGCGGGAGAAACTCCGGATAAGCATCGACGTCCGCGACCAGATCAAACATCTGCCTCGGCGAATAGGGGACTATTTCGGTGGTGGTAAAGCTTGGCATTTCGAAGCGCCTTAACGGTCTTTCAGATGAGCGCTACGGGCGGCTCGCAAGCGCTCGAAGTCTTCGCCGGCGTGATACGAGGACCGGGTCAATGGAGACGCGGAAACCAAGAGGAACCCCTTTGCGCTTGCAATACGCTCGTAGGACTGGAACTCCGACGGATCGACAAAGCGGTCGACGGGGGCGTGCTTTCGGGTCGGCTGAAGATACTGGCCAATGGTGAGGAAATCGACGTCCGCGATGCGCAGGTCGTCCATGAGCTGAAGGACTTCTTCGCGCGCCTCGCCAAGCCCCACCATGATGCCGGACTTGGTGAAGATCGTCGGGTCCAATTCTTTGACGCGCTGCAGGAGACGGATCGAATGGAAATAACGCGCCCCGGGTCGTATCGAAAGGTAGAGTGCGGGCACGGTCTCGAGGTTGTGGTTGAAGACGTCCGGCTTGGCGGCGACAACCGTTTCGAGGGCGCCCTCCTTGCGCAGGAAATCAGGGGTTAGGATTTCGATGGTCGTGCCGGGTGCGCTGCTCCTGATCGCCTGGATGACGTCGGCGAAGTGCTGGGCGCCACCATCAGAGAGGTCGTCGCGGTCGACCGACGTAATGACAACATGCTCAAGGCCAAGCTTGGCGACCGTGTCGCCGACATTGGCTGGCTCATCCGGGTCCAGGGGCGCGGGCAGGCCCGTGCGCACATTGCAGAACGCGCAGGCGCGCGTGCAGGTATCGCCCATGATCATCAGCGTTGCATGGCGCTTGGTCCAGCATTCGCCGATGTTCGGGCAGCCGGCCTCCTCGCAAACCGTGACAAGGCCGTGCTCTTTCACGATCGCGCGCGTCTTTTGATACTCCGGCGAACCGGGCGCCTTGACGCGGATCCAGTCTGGTTTCCGCAATACCGGCGATTCGGTGCGTGAAGCTTTCTCGGGGTGGCGTGCCAGCGGTGGCGCCGACGCCTTTTTGTCGATCAAGGTGAC
>CAZWCL010000237.1:0-5925 GCA_964632265.1 uncultured Hyphomicrobiaceae bacterium
CGTGACCATCGAGATCCTGCCATATCCGCCAGTCGGTGTCAGAAGATTTGCCGACGAAACAGTCGATTTCGTGACGTACCGCCTCCGCCATGCCGGCCCCGACCTCGAAAAGCGCCCAGCCATTTGGGACCACGCGGACTGTATCCCGGCCAATCGACCGGTAAATTTGCAGCCCGTCCAGCCCGCCATCCAGTGCCAAGTGAGGATCGTGATCGCGCACCTCCGGCCCCAGTCCTGCAATATCCTCCCTCCGGATATAGGGCGGATTCGAAATTAACAAGTCAAAGGGGCCGCTGATACCGGAAAGCGCGTCACCGGCCACAAAACGGCTGCGCTTTGAAACATTGTGCCGGCGTGCATTTGCGGTGGCAACCGCAACCGCGCCGGGGGCGATATCAACCCCAACGCCCGTCGCTTGCGCCAGTTCGGCCAGCAGCGTGATCAGCAGGCAGCCCGTTCCCGTACCCACGTCGACGATCCGGATCGGCCGTTCCCGCCATCCCTCGCCGTCGACTAGTTCGAGCGCCGCTTCGACCAGCACTTCGCTGTCATCCCGTGGCTCAAGCGTCTCGGCCCCCAAATCAAAAGGCCGCCCGTAGAACGTCCGCTCGCCCACGATGCGTGCAAGTGGCTCACGCGCACTGCGGCGTTCGCAGGCCGCCATGACCGCTCTGAGAACATCCGGCCCAATTGGCCTGTGCGGATCCATCAGAAACATTTCTGGCGCCAGGTCGGCGACCGACTGTATCAGCAAGCGCGCCTCCCGCGCGCCCTCGAGCCCCGCCGCATTCAACCTCTGGCGTACCTCGCTCGTCAGCGCCTGCAACGTTTGCACATTGGCGGATGGCGGCGGCGCATTCCTCACCCCCGAGCACCCTCGCTCATTGCCGCAAGCTGAGAAGTTTGCTCATCCGTGACAAGCGCGTCGATCAGCTCATCGAGCGCATCGCCCGCAACAACCTGGTCCAACTTGTGCAGCGTCAGGTTGATTCGGTGGTCGCTCACCCGCCCCTGCGGAAAGTTGTAGGTGCGGATGCGTTGTGAACGGTCACCGCTGCCAACCTGATCCCGCCGCTGTTCTGCCCGTTCCTGCGCCACTTTCTGGCGTTGCGATTCATAGATCCTTGACTTCAGCACATCCATCGCCAGGCGGCGGTTCTGATGCTGTGATTTTTCCGCTGAAACCACCGTGATCCCGGTCGGAATATGCGTGATCCGCACCGCCGAATCCGTCGTGTTGACATGCTGTCCACCGGCCCCCGAGGCGCGCATTGTATCGATACGGATGTCTTCTTGCCTGATGTCGACATCGACATCCTCAGGCTCCGGCAACACTGCGACGGTCGCGGCCGACGTGTGAATACGTCCGCTCGCTTCCGTTGCCGGCACACGCTGCACCCTGTGCACGCCCGATTCGTACTTCAGTCGCGCAAAAACGCCATCGCCCCGAATGGCTGCGACAATTTCGCGATATCCTCCGAGATCATTTTCCGAAGCCTCGACAATTTCGACTGACCACCGCTTCGCCTCGGCATATCTCTGATACATACGAAAAAGATCGGCCGCGAACAGCGCCGCCTCGTCCCCTCCGGTGCCGGCGCGCACTTCGATAATGACACTGCGGTCATCGGCGTCGTCCTTGGGCAGAAGCTGGAGTTTCAGTCGGTGTTCTATTTCTTCGGCCTGCGGCTCGAGGGCGCTCAGCTCCTCGCGCGCCATATCGATCATTTCCTTGTCCTCACCCGCGGAGATGATCTCACGCAGGTCCGCCATCTCATCGCGCACCGCCTCCATCTCGCGGATCGTCGCCACGACAGGATCGAGTTTCGCAAACTCTTTCGACAATTGCCGGAAAGCATCTTGCTCCAGCGGATTGGAAAGTTCGTGCTGCACTGCCATCCATCGCTCGGTCAGCCGCTCAAGCTTTTCTTCAGGGATCTCATTCATAGGTTTGTTCGGATTACTCTTGCCGCCGGGTTAGATTTCAACGCTGTTCAGTTCGGCAAAACGGCGCAAATCATCACGGATGCTTCCGGTCCGCTCAGGTGCAAGAAAGGCTTCGACCAACTGTTGCAACCGGAGCTGTTCGACGGAAAGGATCATCGCCTTGACGGGCCCAACCGCCGCCGGCGCCATCGAAATTGACCGGAAGCCAAGACCGAGTAACGCCATGGCCTGCAGTGGATCGGCTGCCATTTCACCGCACAGCGTAATCGGTATGTCGTGCCGGGTCGCCGCTTTTCGTATATAGTGCAGCGCCCTCAGTGCCGCCACGTTCAGCGGATCATAACGGCTCGCCACCAGCGCATTGGCACGATCGGCCGCAAACATGAACTGCAAAAGATCGTTGCTGCCCACCGACACGAAATCGACCCGCGTCATCAGCGCATCGAGCTCCAGCAGGATGCTGGGAACTTCCACCATCGCACCAACGAGTATTGCCGATGGCAGTTCTTCACCACGCTTTCTAAGCCGTACTTCTTCCAGCCTGATAAGTTCGCGCGCCGCGTCGATCTCCTCGACCACGCTGACCATCGGGATCATCAGCCGAAGCTCCTGCCCCGCAGCGGCCCGCAGCAGGGCACGCGCCTGCATCCTGAGCAGCCCGGGCCGGTCCAACGCGAGCCTGACGGCCCGCCATCCAATCGCCGGGTTATCTTCCTTCGGCTGATGCAGATAAGGCAGTGCCTTGTCGCCACCGATATCAAGCGCACGAAATACGACGGGCTTGCCGTTTGCCGCTTCCAGGATCGACTTATAGGTCCGCGTCTGCCGTTCAAGCCGCGGAAATGTCGAGGCGATCATAAATTGCAGCTCGGTCCGAAACAGTCCGATGCCGTCGGCCCCGCTCTCATCGAGGTGCGGCATGTCCACCATCAGCCCGGCATTGAGCATAAGCTCGACCGCCACGCCATCCTTCGTGACCGTCGGCACATCCTTCAGCGCACGGAACTTTTGCTGGCGGCGCGCCCGAAACTGTACCTTGTCGGCGTAGGCAGAAATGACATCGGCCGAGGGCCTTACATGCACTTCGCCCCGCTCACCATCGACGACGATCGGATCGTCGGCACTGACCCGCTCATAGACCCGCCGGATGCCACCAACAGCTGCAATGCCAAGTGCCTTTGCCACGATTGCAACGTGACTTTGCGAACTGGCTTCCTCTATAACGAGCGCCCGAATTTTGCTGCTGTCGTAATCGATCAGCTCAGCCGGCCCCATGTTGCGGGCGACAATGACCGCATCATCGGGCAGATCATTCCCAAGCAACACCGTATCGGTTCGCCCCGCGAGCACCCTGAGCAGACGATCGGACAAATCCTCTAGGTCGCGCAGACGCTCACGCCAGAACGGATCATTCTGGCGCAGCATCCGCGCCCGCGTACCGTTGTGGACGCGCTCAACCGCTGCTTCCGCGGTCAACCCGTCCTTGATCGCGTCATGCATGCGTTTGGCCCAGCCGCGATCCGACGCAAACATCCGATAGGCCTCCAGCACATCACGATGCGCGCCGGCGTGGCTGACTGTTTCATGTGACAGCATATCATCGATACTTTTGCGCAGTTCGCGTAACGCTGCATCGAGGCGCCGTGCCTCCTCGCCCACATCTTCATTCAGCAGCTTGGTGACGACGACCCGCGGCGCATGCAGCACCACGTGGCCAAGCGCGATGCCATCTGATATCGGCTCTCCACTGAGCGTTACCGACAGCCGGCGCCCGAGTTCTTCATCGGCAGACGTCCCAGCGACTTCGCCGGAAACGAGTTGCTCTGCCACAACCATCGCCGTCGTCTCGAGCACCTCGACATCTTCTTCCGAATAGTGCCGCGGCGTTTGGTTCTGAACGACGATCACACCGAGCACCACACCGGCCCGCAGCACCGGCACGGCGAGCAGCGAGTGGTAGGCTTCCTCGCCGGTCTCCGGACGATATGAAAACGACGGGTGATGCTGCGCATCGGGTTCATTGACAGGCGTTGCCCGCTCCGCCGCCAGCCCGACCAGGCCTTCGCCCCTGTTCATGCGTGTTTCGTGGACGGCGTCGGCATTAAGGCCCTCCGTCGCGAACAGTTCGAGCGATCCGTCCTGGCGCTTGAAATAGATCGAGCAGACTTCCGCGACCATAAGGCCTGAGATCTGCCGCACGATCTTGTCGAGCCGCTGCTGGCCGTCTCCAGGCTGCGACATGATCTCGCGCAGACGGCGCGCGATCACCCGCAATGCGGGCTCGCCCTGTCCAGCCGGCGTCGGCATTGGCGGACCGATAAACCCTTTCTCGTCTGTACGTCGCGTCGACATGGTGTTGCCTGCTGCCACCGTCCGTTGCGATGTGATCATCGCCCGACCGTGGCGGATGACTTTTCAATCATTGGAATAACCGGCCAGGCATGCGCTCGACCAAGCAGTTTCTTATCATAAGATAGCTTTTAACGAGACCGTTCGGCCGGAGCGATCGTGTCCGAGCCGCTGGCTAATCCCCGTCGAGCCCATACACCGAATGAAGCGTTCGCACTGCAAGTTCCGCATACTCTGAATGAATCAAAACGCTGATTTTAATTTCGGACGTCGTGATCGCCAGAATGTTGATGCTCTTTTCCGCAAGCGCTTCGAACATCTTCGCGGCAACCCCGGCATGGCTGCGCATACCGATCCCGATCACAGACACCTTGACCACGTCAGCGGAGCTGTTCAACTCGCGATACCTGATGTCATCGCGCGCGCCTTCGAGCACCGCCAGCGCCTTGTCGAGTTGCGTCGCCTCGACCGTAAACGTCATATCCGTGCGTTTTCCATCTGATGATAGGTTCTGCACGATCATATCTACATCGATGTTCGCCGCAGCCAGCGGACCAAACACCGTTGCCGCAACGCCTGGCTTGTCCGCGACGCCCAGAATAGTGACTTTTGCTTCGTCCTTGGCATACGCGATGCCGCTCACGACCTGGGCTTCCACGATCTCATCCTCGTCACAGACTATGGTACCGACGGTATTGTCCTTCATGCCGGCACGCACTGGCTGAATGCTTTCCGGCTCGGCAAAACTCGAAAGCACCCGCGTGCGCATGCCATGCACCATCGCAAGCTCTACGGAGCGCGTCTGAAGCACTTTCGAACCGAGCGATGCCATCTCGAGCATTTCTTCGTAAGCAATCTTCGACAACCTCCGCGCTTTCGGCACGACCCGCGGATCGGTCGTATAGATGCCGTCGACATCTGTATAAATATCACAGACCTCGGCATCGAGCGCGATCGCGATGGCAACCGCACTCGTATCCGAACCCCCACGTCCAAGCGTCGCGATCCGGTTGCGTTGCGGCTCGCGGCCTTGAAAGCCGGTAATAACGGCCACTTCGCCATCTGCAAAGCGGGATTTGATCTCAGAACCATCGATGGCTTCGATACGCGCGGCGCCATGCGCCTGGTTGGTGCTGATCGGGATCTGCCAGCCCTGCCAGGAGCGCGCGGGTATGCCGATGCCCTGCAGCACGATCGCCAGCAAGCCAGCAGTTACTTGCTCACCGGAAGCGACAACGGCATCATATTCCCGCGCATCATGCATCGCAGACGCTTCGCGCACCCACTCCACGAGCTGGTTCGTCGTCCCCGCCATCGCAGAGACGACCACCGCCACGGAGTTTCCCGCGTCGGCTTCACGCTTGACGTGACGCGCCACATTGCGAATGCGTTCGATATTCGCGACGGAAGTACCGCCGAATTTCATGACGACGACGGCCATGGTCGGTTCCAGATAGAGGCCGGCGCCAGGCCGGGCTTGTCAGATGACTTGAAGAACGCAACGGGCTGTTAAGCCGCACGCACGGCCATCCCATATAGGGATCGCGCCCGCGCCGCAACCGGCGTAGCTTGACTCTAGCAGGCTGTTGAAGAACTCAGTGAGGTCGCGATGCGAGACGAAATTGGCCG
>CAZWCL010000238.1:0-5922 GCA_964632265.1 uncultured Hyphomicrobiaceae bacterium
ACCGCGTTTCTTGCGGCCGTCTTACTTTTCGGGCTCGGAATTCCCGCTTGGCTGCTCGGCCGGGTTTTCAGGTGGGCTAGCGCACGGCTTTGAACGAGCTCTGGCCGTTTGATTGACGGAACGCACCGACCAGCAAGAGCTTACTTGCACCTCCGCAGGTGCGACACGGACGCTGGGCGCATGCGCTTTTACCTTGGGCGTCCGCTAGGTGTCCGCTGGGCGCCTCCTGGGCGTTCTCTCGAGGACGTGTGGGTGGCTGATATTGATCAGGGCTTGTTCGGCCTGGCGGCTGAGCACAACTCCATTGACGCCGCCAACTTGACAGTGGCGGTGGACCGCAGACGCAGGCATGTGCTTCTCTCAAGGAGCTATCGCTTGATGTCTAAAGCCTTATGACGATTGAACCGGAACAAGAGACTATGCTGGATCATCCTGAACGCGACGCCACCGCCGATGCAATCATCGCCCCTGATACGCGTGACTGGAATTTCTTTGAAGCTGACGACGGGCTGCAGGATCTGCTCACGATCTATCTCACTCCGGAACTTGCGGAGCACCTGAGGCCCTATCTAGCAAAGCTTGGCGCGCTAGCAGCGGGAGAACTCGATGAGGCGGCGCATTTGGCTGACCGTCATCCGCCGATTCTGCATCATCGTGACCGATTTGGACGTGAGTACCAGTCGATCGAATACCACCCAGCGTATCGGCGGCTGGAAGAGGTAGCCTATGGTCAGTTTGCAATGCATGCCATGAGTCACCGCGGCGGTACAGTCGGGTGGCCGGATCCGTTGCCCGCCGTCGCCAAGCATGCGTTTACGTATCTCTTCAATCAGGCTGAATTCGGTCTCGGTTGCCCGATCAACGTGACCGATTCCGGCGCTCATGTGATCCGCCTCTTTGGTGATGATGCCCTCAAAGAGCGTTTCCTGCCGCACATGCTCACCGACGATGTGCAAGCTCTGTGGCAGGGCGCCCAGTTCATGACCGAGCGCGAAGGCGGTTCGGATGTCGGACGGACGGCGACGACTGCGAAGCAAATCAATGGCGAATGGCGGATATGGGGTGACAAGTGGTTCTGTTCGAATGCCGATGCCGGCATGGCGCTGTTACTTGCGCGCCCGGAAGGGGCGGGCGACGGTTCTCGCGGTCTCGGCCTGTTTGCCATGCCACGGTATCTGGACGACGGCACGCCCAACGCGTACCGGATCGTGCGCCTCAAGGATAAGCTTGGCACACGGTCCATGGCATCCGGTGAGATCACGCTTGAGGGGGCCGTCGCCTATCCGGTCGGGCCGCTCGAGAATGGCCTGAAACAGATGCTGGAGATGGTCAACTGGTCGCGTCTGTCGAATGGTGTGAAATCGGCGGCTCTCATGCGACGCGCCGTCCACGATGCGAGCGCGGTGATACATGGCCGCCGGGTGTTCGGTTCGCTGATCGTGGAAAAGCCACTTGCCCGGCGACAGATGATGAAGCTGCAACTGGCTGCCGAGCAAGCGCTTTCCATGTGGTTCTTCACCGCCGAAGCGCTTGATCGGTCTGAAGGTTATGGCGGGCGTGAGCCAAGTCAGGAAGCCAAGGCCATTCTGCGTATCGCGACGCCTGTCTTCAAATTCCGCTCAACACGCGACGCGCGTCGGGTCACGGGCGATGCCATGGAGATGCGTGGCGGGATCGGTTACGTCGAAGAATGGGCGAATCCGCGTCTCGTCCGCGATGCGCACCTCGGTTCGATCTGGGAGGGCGCCGGCAATGTCGTTTCGATCGATGCGATTGGCCGGGCTGTGAAGCGTCATGCCTGCCACGCGCCATTCATTGCGGCTCTCAAGGCCCGCCTCGATGAAGCAGAGCGTGTGCCGCAGGCGTTCCGGGATGAGATCGGTGAGGCGCTCACCAAATCTGAGCGGTTCGCCGATGAGGTCGCTCGCGATCCTGATGCCGAAATCGAGAGCCGACAGGCCACCTCGCTGCTCTATCACGCCGCAACGGCTGCACTCATGACCTGGGAGGCGGATTGCATCGACAGGCGCCGGGGCGATGGCCGACGCATCCTCTGGGCAAAGCTGGTGCTCGACCACAAGCTCAAAAATCGGGATCCATTCGGCCACGGCGATGGGGCGCGGGAGAACAAAATCGCGGAGTTGTTACTCGGTGCCGAACCTGCGGCGATGGACGACGTTATAGAGCTGCTCTAGCCGTCGCCGGCCCAGGGCCTGACGGGCCTGACGTGCAATCAGGCGGCGCGATGGGCGCCAATCCATTTCGAACAGATCGGATTTCATGTAATGAGCATTCAGGGCGTAAAAGCACTGACCTTCGATACCGGAGGTACGGTCCTCGACTGGCATAGCGGCTTCAAGACGGCTTTGGCGAACGTCGGTGCGCATCACGGCCTTACGCGGAATTGGCATGATATAACCAATGATCTGCGCCGACGTGCTCTCGGCAGGATGCTGAACCTCGGCAAAGATGCGCCGCCAACTTACAATTTCGACGATGCTCACCGTGTGACGCTTGATGAATTGATTGCTGAACATGATCTCGATGTGTTCACTTACGATGAGCGCCACGCCATTGCCTATACGACTGCGCACAGCTTCAAGTGTTGGGATGATTTTCCGCCGGTGCTGCCCCATCTTGGCGAAAAATTCATTTGCGCGTCGTTCACGATCCTGAGCTTCCGGATCATCATGGATACGGCGCGCGCGAATGGCCTGAAATGGGATGCGGTATTTTCATGTGAGGCTATCGGCAAGTACAAGGTTCTACCGGAAGCCTACGATACCGTCGCCAAGTGGTTGCAGCTCGATCCTTCGGAGATTTGCATGGTGGCCTGCCACAACTTCGATCTGGACGCTGCAAAATCCAGGGGCTATCGCACAGCGTTCGTGCGCCGTCGGCACGAGTGGGGCAACGACAGCCCGCCGGATCCCGAACCCAATCCACAGCATGACATTATCGTCGAGACGTTTCCTGAACTCAGCGAACGTTTGGGTGTTTAGATTCTAGAATCGCTGATTTTTGCAGGGTTGGTATGAGCCGGCTGAAAACCGTGAGTATTGGTGGCGCGATGGTCGATTCCATTGCGATCATCGCGGACGACCGTATAGAGCATATGGCAATGCGCAATGCGCAAAGCTCATTCCTGCTGCTCGAGTCGGGTCGCAAAGTTGAGGCCGCCGAAATTTCGCAGCATTGCGGCGGCGGTGCGATCAATACGGCGGTTGCGATGTCGCGGCTTGGTGCGGATGCTGCGACGATCGTCAAGCTGGGCCGCGACACCCGTGCGGAGATGATACTGCGGCGGCTTGCGGACGAAGGCGTCTCGACCCGGTGGGTCATGCGGGACGCCGCGCTTGCGACCGGGGCTTCGGTTATCATTTCCTCGCATGAACGTGATGCGGCGATATTTACGTTTCGTGGTGCCAATACGCTGTTGCGCGAAGGCGATCTGCGCGAGGACATGTTTGGTGTTGATCTCGTATACGTCACAAGCCTGAGCAATGAGTCTGCTGATTGTTTTCCGGCCATTGTAACGGCGGCCAAGGCCGCTGGCGCCAGGGTCGCAACCAACCCTGGCATTCGTCAGCTTACCGGCCGCACTGATCCTTTTCGCGCCAGCCTCGGCGATATCGACGTTCTGACGCTGAATCGCCTTGAAGCGGAAGCGCTCGTGCCAATGCTTGTTTCGGAATTCGGGGAGGACACGTCGCCGGTTGAAGACCCTGACGCCGGGGGAACGCGGGAACTCGTGCGGCGCGGTTTTTCCGCGGGTGGTTACGATTTGTCCCTACGGGGCTTCATGCGCGCATTGACAGCAGGGGGCGTCGGGAATGTGCTTGTGACGAACGGTGGCGACGGTGCGTATTTGGCGCAGGGCAATAAGCTTTACCATTGTCCGGTCGCGCCGGCCGAGGTCGCCGGGACGGCTGGCGCAGGCGACGCGTTTGCATCGACGTTCACGTATTTGTTGCTCGAGAATGGCGATGTCGCCTCAGCGCTTCGCGCCGCATCACTCAATGCTGCCGCGGTCATCTCTTACGCCGACACCCAGAGTGGGCTGATGATGCGCGAGGATATCGATCGAGCTGCCGCTGGCGCCGCGAGTGAACTCGAGGTGGCAGCGTGGGAAATTTAAAGTGGCCTTCGACATGTTGGGAAATTGCGTTGCGTAAAATCCGGTGAGGCTACTCTCACAATCGTCAGAGGCAGATGTCTGTCTGTCCATCATCTACTGATTTTGAAAGCGCCATCGTAATCGCTGAAAGGAGGGGCCTTCGCGTCCTTGTCGGACAACTTGGCGTCCTCGACCGGTAATGGCCACTCAATAGCCAAGTCCGGGTCATCGAAACGTATGGACCCTTCGGTTGCGGGAGCGTACGGCGCTGTCACCTTGTAGAGAACCTCTGTATTCGGTTCGAGCGTCATGAAACCGTGCGCGAAGCCTTCCGGTATCCAAAGCTGTTCGCCCCCACAAGCGGAAAGCTCTGTCGCGAACCATCTGCCGAAATCGGGTGAGTTCACGCGAATGTCGACCGCGACGTCGAAGATCGAGCCCCGCGCAACGCGCACGAGCTTCGCTTGTGCTGCCGGCGGTCTCTGGAAGTGCAGGCCACGCACCGTCGCGACTTCGCGAGACATAGAGTGGTTGTCCTGGATGAATTCGGACGTGGTAATGTTTTCTTTTTCGAGGGTGATCTTATTATAAACTTCAGAAAAATAGCCGCGGCTGTCTGAAAAACGTCGTGGCTTTATAATTACGAGACCCTCAATCGGTGTATTCTCGATGAGCATAAGATCATACTTTTTTTGAGTGCGCGTACGTGCGCGCGTGGGGCAGAACATTCATAATGGACTGGAATAATTTGATAATTACAATGGCGTCAAGGTCCCGTTGACGGGCCGAGCGCTTGGCAACTTGCGAAGTATGTGTTTGGCGCCCAGTGTGGCCTGCGCGCCACCTTAGGTCATTTCCGGTTTAGTTGCAGACCGTTCGTAACCGGGGCCGTCGTCGGCTAAACTGGAAAAATGATCTACTCCAATAGTGTAGAGCGGGACTGCCGACCTCAGTGAAATCGCGAAAGCGATACCAACAAGGTCGGACCCGCTCTATTAGTCCTCAGTCATCCTCCGTCGTCGTCAGTAGTCCAGGCGACCGTAAAGTTCGGCGAACGGTACCATAACGTGGTCGCGATAAGCCTGCCGTTTCCTCACTGTGTCGTACCAGCGGCGTACATTCGCAACGGCCGGCTTGTCGATTGCATCGATTTCAAAGTAGCGATAAAAATTGGTGGTGATTGCGATGTCGGCCAAGGTTGGGTGGTCGCCGAGCAGGAAGCGTTTACCGTCGATTTCGGCGTCCAGCAGGCGCATATGACGGGCGACAGCTTCGATCCTTGTGTTGACGCGCGCCATGTTGCGCTTTGCCTCGGGTGTTCGGTACCAGCCCCAAAAAATGCCATTGAGAAAGTCTGGCTGGAGTGTGCACTGAGACCAGTCGAGCCATTGGTCTATCGGAGCTCTGTCGCGTGGAGCTGACGGCCACCAGTCGGTGTCGCCATAGCTCGCCGAGAGATAGCGCAGAATGGCATGGCTTTCCCATACGATGGTGCCGTCGTCATCTATCACCGGTACCCGGCCGTGAGGGTTCATCCGGCGAAAACCAGTTTCTTCGAGGCCGCCGAAAGAACCTCCTTTGTCGATGTGGGTGTATTCGAGGCCGAGCTCTCCAGCGAGCCAAAGAACCTTTTGGACGTTAAAAGAATTTCTGCGACCGTAGATCGCAAGCATCGCTAGCCCCTGCCCTTGTCGATGATGTCGTTGATGCGCTCGGGCGCAACGCGCACCTCAACACCGGCGCGTGTTTCCTGCATCAGCATCATGGACCGGGAGTCGCGTTCGGCATTGCCTGCATTGATGGCC
>CAZWCL010000239.1:0-5900 GCA_964632265.1 uncultured Hyphomicrobiaceae bacterium
CGACCCGCGGCATGGCCACGCCGGGCGTTGTCGCCGCCGCCGACATCTCCTGCATCGGTCCGCTTGCCCGCGGCGCCCATGACCTCGAGATCGCGCTCGATGCCATGGCCGGGCCGGATGCCCCCGATGACGTCGGCTGGAGGCTCGAGCTACCAGCGGCCCGGCAAACGTCTCTCAAAGATTTCCGTATCGCCGTCAAACTCGGCGATCCGACCTGCGATATCGACGCCGCCTACGTGGGCCGCCTGCAAGAGCTGGCCGACAAACTCGCTGCCGCCGGTGCAACGGTTAGCGACACCGCCCATCCCGACATCGACACCGAGCGTCTGATGGAACTCTATATCCTGATGCTCAGGGCGGCGACGTCTGCGCGCATGTCGGACGATGAGTTTGCCCGCTGGCAGGATGCTGCGCAGAACGCGAACCCAGACGACAAATCGTATTATGCGCGCATGGTCCGCGGCAACACGCTTTCTCATCGCGACTGGCTGCGGCTTAACAACGAGCGCCATTACATGCGCCAGAAATTCGCGGCGTTCTTCGAGGACTGGGATATTCTGCTGTGTCCCGCGGCCGCCTCCGCCGCCTTCCCCCACGACCAAAAAGGCGAACGCCATGAGCGCGTCGTCACGATCAATAACAAGCCCGCATCCGTAAACGATCAGCTTTTTTGGGCAGGATTTGCCGGCGTCACGTACCTGCCGGCGGCCGTTGGCCCGGCAGGCTTTGTGCCCGGCGGCGCGGGTCAACTCCCCGTCGGCTATCAGGCCATCGCCGCCCATCTTCGCGACAAGACGGCGATCCGCTTCTGTGAACTGGTCGAACGTGAATTCGGTGGCTTTATCCCGCCGCCCGACTACGACTGAATATGCTGCAGCTGAACGGGCTATGTTCAAACGGCCAATTCGATGCCAAAACGGCCGTCTCGCTTGATCCAGATCAAAGCCGGACGATTTTCAATGCGAAAGGATAATCGTGTTGAACGTAACGGAGGTCTGGCGATGCTTGTAACGCTCCAACGTACAGTAAGGGCCTTTGGCGAGTGGTGTAGTAAAGCCGCCCGGCATCGAACCCAATCAGATATCGACGCCGCAGCGCCGGATACCGCGCCGGCCGAGGCTCCGCGCAATCCCTGGTCAGATGTACTGCTACCGAAACGATTGGGTCGCGCCGACATTGATCCAGCCTACCTGGTGGCGGCCGAACCAGCCGTCATGCGCGACCTCAAGCGCGCATGTGCCGACTGCACGAGCGCAGACCGTTGCCGGCGCGAGATCGACGACGAGGGCGCTGAGCTCGAGTATTGCCCGAACGCCGCCACCATCGATAACCTCGTGCTCGAAAAATACATTGGCGAGCGCCATTAGGCATCGTGGCCTTTTACGCCATCCATCCGACTCCAAATCGCTGACGCAGGCCGATCCCGGCGGCGGGCGACTGAGATTAGCGGCCAGAGACCTTTATCCACCAAGCTCAAAGACGACCTCGCCGTGGAACCCGCAGCCCTATCGCGCGTTGAGCGACAGTAGACGTCAACGTCTGATTCCAGGGAGGCGTACATGTTGCGCAAAGCCAGTGCATCCACCGGTGCACAAAGCGCCGATATTGTGGGGTTCTACGAGGAAGATACGGGCAGCATCCAATACATCGCGATCGATCCGGGCAGCCGCAAGGCAGCACTCATCGACGTCGTTTTGAACTTTGACCCCGCCAACGCCACGACATCGACTGACAGTGCCGAAGAGATTCTGAGTTATGTCCGTGACAACGATCTGGATGTCGCGTGGATACTCGATACCCACCCCCACGCCGACCACTTCATGGCCTCACATTGGCTACACCAACAACTCGGTGCACCGACCGCGATTGGTTCGAAAGTGATGGAAGTGGCGGAACTCTGGCGCGATTATTATCACACCCCGGACGCCTTCGACCCCGAGCGCGATTTTGACCGCTTGTTCAATGATGGCGACACCTTCGAGATAGGTGGACTACCGGTTCGCGTCATACTCTCTCCCGGACACACCCTTGCGTCGATAACGTATGTCGTCGGCAATGACGCCGCCTTCGTCCACGACACTTTCATGCATGTAGATTTCGGCACCGCTCGCGCCGACTTCCCCGGCGGCTCATCTGCCCAACTCTATGATTCTCTTCAGGCGATCCTCGAACTGCCCGATGAAACTCGTCTATTCGTTGGACACGATTACGGCTCCGACGACCGCGACGAACCCGCCTGGGAGGCGACCGTGGCCAACCATCGCGCCAATAACGCTCACATCGGCGGCGGTGTCAGCCGCGAGGATTACGTCAAGTTGCGTGATGAGCGCGACGCCACACTTGGACTGCCGGACCGAATGCTTCACGCGCTGCAGGTCAACCTGCGCGGCGGCCGCCTGCCGGAGCCCGAAAGTGACGGAAACAGCTACTTCAAGATTCCGGCCAACCGCTTCTAATCGCACTCGCGAGGCCATTTCGAATTAGCCCGACACGGGTAGCGGATAAACCACAGGATGAAACAATGACCTCTGATGTCGAGAACTGGCCGCCGGAAAAGGTCTACGAAGCGCTGCAGAACAACGAGATCGTTCTGATCGACGTACGCACGCCGCAGGAATACATGCTTGAGCACATTGAAGGGGCTCTGCTAGCGCCGATGGCCCATATCAAAACAACGAGCCTGCCGGCGCAGGACACGAAACGCATCGTCCTCCACTGCGGCTCGGGCATGCGCTCCGAAAAGGTCGGCAAACAGTGCCTGAGCGAGGGCCTTGATGCGATTATCCATATGGAAGGCGGATTTGGTGCCTGGAAAAAGGCAGAACTTCCCTACATCGGAACCGACGCTGCCTCCGGCGCGCCGAAACGCATGGGCGGTTCGGCAAACAGCTAACGGCGACACGAGCAAGCAGCGGACCCCAAGCCAAGCCAGCGAGCCAAGCCAACGGGCCAAGCCGCCAAGTGGTCGCCAAGCTAGGCCGACGGGAGGAACGCCTCCTTGAACGTTCTGATCATTGTCGGCCATCCACGGGGTCTGGATACGCTTTGCGGCGCGCTGGCCCAAGCGTATAAGCAGGGTGCCGACGCTGCCGGCGCGACCGTGCGTCTGATCGATTTGGCGGCCCTGGAATTCGACGTTCACGTGCGCCACCCTTCGCCTAACCAGCAGGCCCTTGAGCCGGACCTCGCGGCCGTGCGCGGCGCCATTGAAGCGGCAGACCACCTCGTTTTTTCCTATCCGACCTGGTGGGGAACCTATCCCGCACTCCTCAAAGGTTTGCTCGATCGCGTATTGCTTCCCGGATGGGCCTTCGAGAAAACCGAAAGCGGTACGGGCTTTGCGGGAATGTTGGCCCCACGCACCGCCGAAATCATCACAACGATGGACACCCCCGGCCCCATCTACGCTTTCCTCTACCGCGCCCCTGGCCAAAACGCTATGCGTCGAGCAACGCTTGATTTTTGTGGACTGGACGTTGTGCGCCACTCCCGTTTCGGCGCGGTGCTACACGCCGATGAAGAACGCCGCAATACCTGGCTCGCATACGCCAGGCGCCTCGGCGAGCGTCTCGAAAGCGGGCCACGCACTCTGCGTCAGCGCGCATGGCGTCACGTCACGCCATGGCTCCAGGCTCTCCGGCTACAGTTCTACCCAATGACATTCATCGCCTATTGGTTGGGCGCCGCCATAGCACCCGGCCCCATCCGGTGGGACATAATGATCCTCGGTTATGCAACGCTCGCCGCCATTGAAGCGGCAACCGTCTTCTCGAACGATTACTTTGATGCACCAAGCGATGCCCGCAACAAGAAATGGGGCCCTTTCAACGGCGGCTCTCGTGTCCTTCACGACGGCTCGCTGACACCGGCAACGCTTTACCGGGGCGCAGCCGTTGCGCTTTCGCTCGCGGCAGTCCTCTTCCTGATGCTGGGCGCAGTTGTCGGTTTTACCGGTCCGCTCCTCGGCGTATTCGCCGTTCTCTTCGTTCTTGCCGTGGGCTACACCGTCCCTCCACTCAAGCTCTCCTGGCGCGGCCTAGGCGAAATCGACGTCGCGTTGACGCATTCACTTCTGGTCGTGCTCGCCGGTCTTGTCGTCCAAACCGGCACCATCGCGGCACCGGCCGCCTGGATTGTCGCGGCGCCTCTTTTCCTTGCCATTCTCCCCGCGATCATTCTGTCGAATGTTGCCGACTACGATGCCGATATCACGGCGCGAAAGCGAACCATTCCGGTACTCTTCGGCATTCCTGCCGCCTTCCGACTGAGCGGTCTACTGGCTATTGCCGCGGCTCTCGCCATGTTCATGGCAGGCGTCCTGGCAGACAGCGCACTCTACGGCTGGACAGTGCCCGTGATCGTCGTTCTCCATGCCCTATGGATTGCACGTCTTACGTTTGATGAAGCAAGAGCAGACCGCCACGCGCGCCGCATCGACAGACTGATGGTCATCGCGCTCAGTTATATTTTATGGTTCTGCGTCACGCCTCTCGTATGCTGGACCGGATAAAGCGTGGCCGAGTTGGCTGCACGCGCCATATGTCACCCACGAGATGTTCGGTTCAGCGCTTGGCCTCATTCAACCGCGCACCCTTCAGGCCCGGCACCGTCACCAGTTCGCCAAGCGCCGGCGCTGTGCGAACCTTGCCCGTCGGTGCCACCAGCTCTTTCTTCGCCTCGACCATGATAACACCGCCGATGCCCGGCCAAAGCCGGGCACCGATCCGCTCGAGCCCGGTGACGGATCGCAGAATCAATTCGTGCCGGAGCGGCGGGGCATGTAAGGCGTATTGCCATCCCACCGTCGTAAACATCGCCTCCTCCAACAGCGCTTCAAGCTGCCGGCGGCTGTACGGTCGACCATGCCCGAAGGGAGTCGAGTCCACCCGCGCCCATATACTGCGCCGATTGGGCACCATAACCATCAGCCGCCCCTGCGGCGCGAGTACGCGCCAAAGCTCTCTCAGCAACGGACGGACACGTTCGCTCACCTCGAGACAGTGAACCGCGAGTAGCTTGTCGACCGAATTATCAGGCAGCGGCAAGTGGTCATCATCGGCGAGCACGGAAAGCTTCTGCCCGCTCCGCGGCCACACCAGCGCGCCCTGCGCAGCCGGCATGATTGCGCCCAACCGCAGCGCTTCTTCCCGAAAGGGTCCGAGATACGGCGGCGCATAGCCCAACCCGATCACGACCTCGCCCCTGACATCGCGCCACCGCGCCCGCAACCGATGAGCAAGCAGGCGGCGAACCGCCGTGCCGAGGGGCTTGGCGTAGAAATTCCTGAGTTCGCTGACGTCTTGATGCATAGCACTGACGAGTTCACGGGGGCACTGTCCGGGGACAGCCAACTCAATACACTAGCACAGAGAGCCATCGAAGAAATCAAGCCGCTTCGCAGAGCATGGTATGGGTGAATTCATAGAGCTCGCGGGCAAGCCGATCGAGATTGCCATAATCCTCCCTTGCATCCGGGCCTTGCCCATAGGTTGCGTAGAGTTGGTGGAACACGGTCGCAAGTTTGAACATCGAGAGCACACGCAACACCGGAAAGTCCGACACATCCCGCCCGGTCCGCGCCGCATAAAGCGCCACGATCTCGTCCCGCCGCTGAAAACCCGGCGCCGCCGTCGGCATCTGGGCCATTTCGTGCATCGCAGGCGGGTCTTCAGGCTCGGTCCAGTAGCTTGTCAATGTCGCAAGGTCGAATAGCGGATCACCACGTGTTCCCATGTCCCAGTCGACGATCGCACGCAGCGCGAAGCTGCCCGGGTCCAGAATACAGTTATCGAGCTTCAGATCGCAGTGCAGCAACGTCGGCGGTCGGTCGATCGTGGTCTGGCCCTCCAGCCAATTAGAGATTTCGCCAATCAACATCGCCACCTCGGCCTTGGGCTCCA
>CAZWCL010000240.1:0-5892 GCA_964632265.1 uncultured Hyphomicrobiaceae bacterium
GGCAAGCCCTTCGTATAGAACCTGCATCACCGAGAGGCAGGTATCGAGACCGATGAAGTCGGCAAGCTCAAGCGGCCCCATAGGATGGTTGGCGCCCAGCCGCATGGCCTTGTCGATACCGTCAACGGTGCCGACGCCTTCATAAAGCGTATAGACGGCCTCGTTGATCATCGGCAACAGAATACGGTTGACGATGAAGGCCGGGAAATCTTCCGAAACCGTAATATTTTTGCCCAACGTTTCGACGAAATCACGCGAGACGGTGAACGTTGGATCGTCGGTTGCGATACCGCGGATGAGCTCGACGAGCTGCATGATCGGCACCGGGTTCATGAAATGCATGCCGATGAACTGTTCAGGGCGATCGGTCGAAGCAGCAAGGCGCGTTATGGAGATTGAAGAGGTGTTCGAGCCGAGGAGGGCGCCGGGTTTGATGTGCGGGCACAACTCCTTGAAAATCGACCTCTTGACCTGTTCGTCTTCGGTCGCGGCCTCGAGCACGAAATCGGATTTTGCAAACGCGCTGAACGTTTCACCAAACCGGATGCGCTCAACGGCACGCTCCACCTTATCCGCTTCGATGATGCCTTTGGAAACTTGCCGCGCCAGATTCTTGCGAATTATTTCGATTGCGGCATCGTAGCGTCCCCGGTCGAGGTCGTTGAGGACGACATCATAGCCTGCAAGCGCAACGACGTGTGCAATGCCGCTGCCCATTTGACCGGCTCCGATGACACCGACCTCGTTGATCGACGTGATCGGCCCATCCGCGCTGTTGTTCGTATCCACGTTATCGCCCTGGCTTTTTGTCTCTTATGTCACGTCATTGGCACTAGGGTGCCTAAGTCGGCCCGAGCCGTCGCAGAAAGGGCGGCTCGGGTGTTTTCACTCGCTCAACATAGCGGGCATGGCGTAGGCGTGCCGGCTAACCGGCAACCTTCCCAAGTTCAGCTTCCAGCTCCGGCAGCGCCTCGAAAAGGTCAGCCACGAGACCGTAGTCCGCAACTTGGAAGATCGGCGCTTCGCCATCCTTGTTGATCGCAACAATCACCTTGGAATCCTTCATGCCGGCAAGGTGCTGGATCGCACCCGAGATGCCGACAGCAACGTAGAGCTCCGGTGCGACGACCTTACCGGTCTGGCCCACCTGATAATCGTTGGGCACGTACCCCGCGTCGACTGCGGCCCGACTGGCGCCAACCGCGGCGCCGAGCCTGTCTGCGACCGGCTCCAGATACTTCTCGAAGTTTTCACCAGATTGCATGCCGCGTCCACCGGAGACGACAATTTTCGCCGATGCAAGTTCCGGCCGGTCGGAATCGGCAAGCTCTGCCTTTTCGAAGGTCGTCAGGCCGACTGCTTCAGGGGCCTGAACAGATTCGACCGAAGCGGAGCCACCTTCCTCGGCACTCGCGAACGACGCCGTCCGGACAGTGATGACCTTCTTGGCATCCTGGCTCTGCACCGTCTGGATCGCGTTGCCGGCGTAGATCGGCCGCTCGAACGTATCGTCCGATTTAACAGCGGTGATGTCAGAGATCTGCATGACGTCGAGCATCGCAGCGATCCGTGGCATCACGTTCTTGCCACGTGCCGTGGCGGGCGCGACAAGCGCGTCGTAGTCGGACATCATCGGGACGATCAGCGCACTGATCTCTTCGGCCACCTGGTGTTCCAGGTGATCGGCTTCGGCGAGCAAGACTTTCCTGACGCCGTTGAGCTTGGCCGCTTCGTCAGCGGCGGCTTGCGCACCTTTGCCAGCAACCAGAACATCGACGTCGCCACTGAGGGCGATCGCCGCCGTCAACGCTTTGCCGGTCGCCGGATTGAGCGCATCGTTGGTGTGCTCTGCAAGGAGGAGAACGTTGCTCATCAGAGAACTCCCGCTTCATTTTTCAGTTTGTCGACGAGTTCCGCAACACTTTCCACCATCACACCGGCGCTGCGCTGCGGAGGCTCCGCGGTTGTGATCACCTTCAGTCGCGGCGCAATATCGACGCCATAGTCGTCGGGGGATTTGGTGTCGAGCGGTTTCTTCTTTGCCTTCATGATGTTCGGCAGAGAGGCATAGCGTGGCTCATTCAGCCTGAGATCGGTAGTCACGATGGCGGGCATTGTTACTTTGACAGTCTCGAGGCCGCCATCGACTTCGCGCGTGATATTCGCCGATCCATCCGCGATCTCGATCTTCGATGCGAACGTCGCCTGTGACCAGTTCAGCAGTGCCGCAAGCATCTGTCCGGTCTGGTTGCAGTCATCATCGATGGCCTGCTTACCGAGAATAACGAGCCCTGGTTCTTCTTCTTCGATCATCCCTTTTAGGATTTTCGCGACAGCAAGCGGTTCGACGATCGCATCGTCGTCCGTCTTGACGAGTATGCCGCGATCGGCACCCATCGCGAGGGCGGTTCGAATTGTTTCCTGCGATTTCTGCGGCCCAATCGATACGGCGATGACTTCGTCGGCCGTGCCCGCTTCACGCAGTCTTAGCGCTTCTTCGACGGCGATTTCATCGAACGGGTTCATCGACATTTTGACGTTCGCCAATTCGACGCCGGATCCGTCCGGCTTCACCCGGATCTTGACGTTGTAATCGACCACGCGCTTAACCGGCACGAGGATTTTCATGGGTACGGTTGCTCCTGGACTTTGTTGAATTTTGATATTTAGCGGCAAGCTAGAGCTATTTCAGCCAGCCCGGACAATTTGACGTGCGGAAACAGTCGTGCGTAGCAAATATCCAGCCACCTAGTAGCACGAAGGGAAACCAAACGCTGACGGAGGCCGAGAGAGCGCACGATTTGTGCAAGTGCGAACGACACCGTAGGAGCGCGTTTTAGCGGTGTCAAACACTGCGTTTGCACTTCGCTTGGGCCCGCTTATTGGGTCAGGAAGGCACGCAAAAGTCAGGCGGTGGTCGCAGGGCGGTCGAATAGCGGCACGCCGGGCCGCCGCATGATGATCACCAGCAGGGCCCCTGCGATAAGGCCGCCAATATGAGCCCACCAGGCAACCGGACCGACCTGAGGCATCAGCACCATGATGACCTGGATCAGAATCCAGAGCCCGAGAATGAACATGGCCGAAATCTTGATGGGCAGGAAGCGCATCACCAGAACCCAAACGTGCACCCTGGGATGCAGCATCAGGTAGGCCGCGATGACACCGGCGACACCCGCGCTCGCACCGATCAGTGGTACGCCCGAATTGCCTGCCGCTGCGGTGTGAACCAGCGCACCGGCGCTGCCGCACAGTAGGTAGAAAAGGAGAAACTTGAAGTGGCCGAGGGCATCCTCGACGTTGTCGCCGAACACCCACAAGAACAGCATATTGCCGAGTAGATGGAAAACATCGCCGTGGAAGAACATGTACGAAACGAGCGTTGCCCATTCGGGGATAGCGAAGCGGTCGAGCGGCCCGTATGCCGGCCCGCCTACGTATTTCACGGCGACCAGATCGCTTGGAACTACTGCGAAGCTGGCGACCGCCATGTGATCCATGCCGCTGGCCTTGACCAGGAACAGGGCGACGTTGACGGCAATTAAGGCGAGCGTAACAAACTGAAACGGAATGCTTTTAAGTGAATTGTCGTCATGAATCGGCAAAAACATGCGGCAGAGTTCTCACGAGAGAGCAAGAAAGGTCAGGCAGACGACACGTTAGCATCGATGCGCTGCAGTAGTGGCCCAATAATGAGCTCCGAACAAGGCATTCCAAAGTCCGCAGCGTGGGCCGGTGGCAACAAGCGGGACGTGCCTTGTAGCACCGGACCGGCTTCAGACAGTCTTATCGGTTCTGGCCAGGCACCCAGAGCACATCACCCTTGCCGCGTACATTGACGTAGCGCGCGGCAACAAAAAGAAAGTCGGAGAGGCGGTTGGCGTATTGGATGGCGGCATCGCTGACCGGTTCGTCCTCATGTTCAGCCAGTTCGACGATCAGCCGCTCGGCCCGGCGGCTCACCGTGCGCGCGACATGGAGCTGGGCGGCGGCTTCACATCCGCCGGGAAGAACGAATGACTTCAGTGGCTCGAGTTCACCGTTCAGGCGATCGATGTCCTCCTCCAGCCGCTGGACCTGTGCGGTGGTCATGCGAAGCGGTTCGTAGGCAAGCGTCTCGCCGCGATCCGGCATGCAAAGATCGGCGCCAAGATCGAAAAGGTCATTCTGGATGCGAGCCAGCATCTCATCGACGTTGGCATCTGTTTTGGCGGTTGCCAGTCGGGCAACCCCGATCACAGCGTTCGTCTCGTCGACGGTGCCGTACGCGCTGACGCGTGGGCCATGTTTGGTGACACGCTCGCCGCTACCAAGCGCCGTCGTCCCGTCGTCACCCGTTCGCGTATAGATTTTGTTCAGGACAACCATGTCACCCTCCGAGGTAATTGGCCGCGAGTGCGGACACAACAACGAGTACGATCGCCAGGAACTGTAGACCAACCCGCCATCGCATAAAGTTCTGGCTCGCGTTCGCGCTGTTGGAGCGTAGCATGTTCAACAGGCCCCCAATCAGAACGAGGAGAACAAGAACAGCCACGATTGTCGCGGCATTGCTGAGAATCGAAGACATAAAGAGTTCCTTGATAGTCAATAAACGTCGCTAACACGTCAGCGGTTGCGTGACGCTTGGCGAAATGCCGCGAGCGAGAATGGCGTGCCGGTCAGGCTGGAATGTTGGTGTGAAGGGCGCTGCTCGAATTGGCCGCATTTCACTGTTTAAGGATAGTATCGGGCGACGGTCAGACGCCAAAGTAGCCACGATCATGACGAACATGAAGCAGCCGGTGAGTCCGCTATGCCGCACTCGACCGAGTTCTACTCCGTCTTGCTCCGCAAGCGCGAAGTCACGGGTGTCGCGCTGGCTTAAGATCGGCTACGAAACCTCATTGGGAAACCAACCGATTGATTCGATGAAAGATTTCCTCCGCAAGTTCCGTAGTGCGTGGACGCCGCGCCAAGCGTCGCCAGCTACGCGCTGTGCGAGCGCGGGCGCCGTGGTGCTATGGGCCGGCTTGTTTCTCGCCAGCCAGGCTCTGGCGCAAGACCGTCTCGACAAGTCCGAGCAACGTCTTCGCGAAGCAATCGAGAAGCGAGAGAAGGCCAAGGCGAGCCTTGATAGTAACCGCAAATATCTTGATGAAAACCGCGAACGTATCGGAACGATACGAACCGATCTGCAGCGCCTGGCGCAGGAACGGGCAAGTCTTAATCAGGAGCTGATCGAAGCGGGCGAGAAGGCCAAGGAAACCGAGGCCAAGATGACGGCGACGGAAGAGCGTCTGGGAAAACTGGAGACCCAGGAGACCACGCTTCGAGGTTCGCTGCGCGAACAGCACGCGTCGATCAGTCGCCTGCTTTCGGCAATTCAGCGGATGGGTCGCAATCCGCCACCGGTCATGATTACGCGCCGCTCCGACGCCCTGACGATGGTGCGCTCTGCGATGATGTTGGCGCGCGCCTTTCCGAAGCTGCGCGGCGATGCGCTGGCCCTGGCTGCCAAGCTCAAGCGGCTGGTCGCGCTGATGAGTGGAATTCGCGAGGAAAACGAGCGGTTGCGCGTCGAGGCGAAAACGCTGAACGAAATTCAGACGAAACTTGCCTCATTACTCGAAGCCAAGCGTCAGTCCCTCGGCAACCGCAAGGTAGAGCTCGCCGAGGTGCGTCGCACTGTCAAGATCATCGGCCGCAACGTCAATGGTCTGGAAGAACTCATCGGAAAACTCGGCCCGGCGATCGAGCGCGAGACTAAAATTGGGCGTGAAATCCAGGCCGCTGCGAGACGCAAGGCGGTGGAAGAGGCCGAGGCGGAAGCCCGGGCGCGCCGCACGGCGCAGGCGGACAAGCTCGAAGAACTTCAGTTGGCGCTCAATGCGCCGAAGCCGCCGGCGGCAC
>CAZWCL010000241.1:0-5879 GCA_964632265.1 uncultured Hyphomicrobiaceae bacterium
CCTTTATCTTGACCGAGGCGTGTTCCGGCCCGGCGAGAACGTCCAGCTCTCGGCCCTGGTGCGAGATTCCAAAGCAAAAAGCGTCGATATGCCGGTTACGGTCATCGTCACGCGGCCGGATGGTGTTGAGCATCGCCGGATCGCGCTTGCCGGTGCTGATATGGGGGGGCATGCGTTCACGATGCCGGTGCCGCCGGGTGCGATGACCGGCACGTGGCGTCTTGCGCTCCATTCGGACCCCAAGGCCGATCCGATTGCAGAGGCTGCCTTTCTCGTTGAAGATTTTGTCCCCGAACGGCTCGCCATGGATGTAGAAGCTCTATCCGATTACGTCGCTCCGGGCGAAACGGCGACGGTCAAGGTTACAGGCAAATACCTCTACGGGCCGGCGGCTGCGGACGTTGGGATCGATGGTGAAGTCATCGTAAAGCCGGCCGAAGGTTTGAAAGCCTATCCGGGTTTCTCGTTCGGGCGAGCCGATGCACGGATCACGCCTGTACGCGGCAAGATCACTGAGGCCGGACGTACCGATAAGGCCGGCACAGCATCGATTGCCGTGACGCTGCCGAAGATCGTCCGCACCGCGCGGCCGCTCGAAGCAAAGGTCCTGCTGCGCCTGGAGGAGGCCGGAGGCCGTTCGATCGAACGTTCGACCACGCTGCCAGTCCGCACCGGCGCAGCCCGGATCGGCATCAAGTCATTGTTCGACAAAAACGTTATGGATGGCGCGCGCGCCAGGTTCGAAGTCATTACTGTCGGCGCTGACAATCAGCGTGTTGCGATGGCTGACGTCAGTTGGGAGCTGGTGCGGCTGGAGCGGAGCTGGCAGTGGTACAAGCGGAACGGCTCCTGGGCTTACGAAGCGCTGACCATACCGCGGAAAATCACCGAAGGTTCGTTCGACGTCGCCGCTGAGACGTCGTCGCGGATTGCGGAACGTCTTGACTGGGGCCGTTATCGACTAGACGTCCGGCGCAAGTCGGGGGAGAGGCTCGCGTCGAGCGTATTCTTCAATGTCGGGTGGTATGCCACCGATGATGTCGACAGTCCTGAAATGTTACCCGTTGCGCTCGACAAGCCGACCTACAAGCCGGGTAACAAGGCCAAACTGAAGGTCACCACGCGCGTTCCGGGCACTGCGATGATCGCGGTCGTATCGGGAGGTCTCATCTCCGCACGTGATGTCCACCTGCCGGCCGGTGATAGTGAAATCGACCTGCCGGTCGAGGCGGGCTGGGGAACCGGCGCGTATGTTATCGCAACGCACTATCGCGAACTCGATCAGGCCAGCAAACGTATGCCGGGGCGCGCCCTCGGCGTTGCCTGGCTCGGGGTCGATCAGGAGCCGCGGCGGTTGACCGTCGGTCTCGGGGCTCCGGGGAAGGTTCAATCAGGTACAACGCTCGAAGTGCCGGTCACGATCGAGGGGCTCGACCCCGGCCAGACCGCGCGACTGACGGTTGCGGCCGTGGATGAGGGGGTGCTCAGCCTGACGCGCTTTGCATCGCCCGCGCCGTCGAAATGGTTTCATGCCCAGCCACGCCTCGCAATGGAACTGCGTGATCTTTACGGGCAACTGATCGACGGTATGCGCGGCGAGCGTGGGGTGCTTAAAAGCGGTGGAGACGCGGCTGGCAGTCTCGCGATGCAAGGCGCGCCGCCGGTCGAGGAGACTGTCGCCATGTTCTCGGGGATCGTTCAGGTCAACGCGGACGGTAAAACGACGGTGAAGTTCGACATGCCGGATTTTAATGGTTCGGTCCGCCTGATGGCTGTGGCGTGGAGTGCGCAGAAGATCGGCGAAGCTTCGCAGTCGGTTATCGTGCGTGACAAAGTGGCGGTTACGGCATCATTGCCGCGGTTCCTGACCCTCGGTGATAAAGCGCGCGTGCAGATCGATCTGCACAACGTCGAATTGCCGGCGGCTACGCCGCTCAAGGTTCGGGTGGCGCGAACATATTCCGCAGGCGAGCCGGCTGAGATTTACAACGATGATGTTTCGCTCGAAGAGGGCGGCCGGCGTGCGCTGGCGATCGATATCGCGCCTGTGCAACTCGGACAGGTGACGTACGATCTGTTCCTCACCGGGCCGGACGGTCTCGACATCAAGCGCGATTACATTCTCGATGTAAAAGCGCCGGCCGGTGATGTCCGCCGCAGCGTGATGCGTGAAATCGCGGGCGGCGAGAGTGTTGGGTTGGGCCGCGAATTGCTGGCGGATCTCATCCCCGGTGATGTGCAGGTGACAATGAATACCGGACCGGGCGCGGGGCTTGATGTGCCGTCCCTGCTGACGCAGCTCGATCGCTATCCGTATGGGTGCGCCGAGCAAACGATCAGCCGCGCGCTGCCGCTGCTTTATGTCAACGACCTGTCCCGAGGCACCGGCATGGCAACCGATGCAAAAGCGCACGAGCGTATCGAAAAGTCGATCAAGCGTGTGTTTGCGATGCAGGACACGTCAGGTGCTTTCGGAGTTTGGGGGCCGTCGCATGCCAATATCTGGCTGACGACCTTCCTTGCAGACTTCCTGACGCGGGCAAAAGAGAAAGGACACGTCATCAAGCAGCGTGGCTTCTCGCAGGCGTTGGCTCGGCTTCGCAACTATGTCGCCTACGCTGCTGACTTCAAACGCGGGGGCACCAAGCGGGCCTATGCGCTCTACGTGCTGGCGCGCAATGGTCAGGCGCCGATCGGGGAATTGCGATACTATGCCGATGCGCGCCTGGAGCGGTTCGCCTCGCCGATTGCCAAGGCGCAACTTGCTGCGGCACTGGCGATGGCAGGCGACACTGCGCGCGCTGATGCAGCTTTCGAGGCCGCCTATAAAGATCTCGATGATGCCGGCGCTGACGCGACTCGGTCCGATTTCGGCTCCAACCTGCGTGATGCGGCGGCTGTCCTGACGTTGTCGACGGAGAGCGGGCGGGCCAAGGATCAGGCGCGGTTGCTGACCCACCGGCTGGCGAGCGCCTACACGCAACGTCAATTCACATCGACGCAGGAACAGGCCTGGCTGCTGCTTGCAGCACGTAGTCTGGGTGAAGAGGCGGCGCGGTTTGATGTTTCGTTGAACGGGACGCCGGTCAAGGCCGGCCGGCTCAGTCAGCGGCTTAGTGAGATCGGCACGGCTACAGATGAACTTGTGGTGGCGAATGCCAGCGCGGAGGCGGTGCCGGCGGTCGTCACCGTACAGGGGCGATCGCTCAAGCCCGAAGCGGCGGTGGAGAACGGTCTCGGCATAACCCGCCAGTTCTATACGCTTGACGGCAACAAGGTCGACCTCACGGGTGCGTCAGCGTCGCTCGGCCAGACCGAGCGGCTGGTGGCTGTCCTGACCGTCACGCTTAAAGAGCCCGGCGGGCGTCTGCTGCTGGTCGACCGTCTGCCGGCCGGGCTGGAGATCGAGAACCCGCGGCTGGTCGAGAGCGGCGATATCAAAGCGCTGTCCTGGCTCAATACACCTTGGGCGCCCGATCACACAGAGTTTCGCGATGACCGGTTTGTTGCCGCCTTCGACTTTTTCCGGGCGGGCAACAAAGTGCGTACGGCAAGCGTCGCCTATGTCGTTCGCGCGGTGACGCCGGGATCGTTCGTGCATCCGGCGGCGACGGTCGAGGATATGTACCGGCCGTCTCGGCATGGACGCACGGCGGCCGGCCGCCTCATCGTGAAGTCCGAGTGAGATGGCGGTCATGAAGGTGTACGACCGGTGCGGAACCTGGCTTTGGACGCGAGCGCGTCCTGCGGGCGCCTTCATGCTTGCTGTGCTGCTCGCATTGGCGGCGGGCAGCTTGATGCTGCGCGGCGAACTGGAGCGGATCGGACCCGCGCCTCTGGCGGCTGCTGATGATATGTCGACAGTGGTACTCGACCGCGACGGGCGTCTGCTGCGGGCGTTTACCACGCGGGAAGGCCGCTGGAGGCTACCTATTTCACATGATCGTGTCGATCCTCGTTATCTCAAACTCTTGTTCGCCTTCGAGGATCGGCGATTTGAGTGGCATCCGGGGGTTGACCCGATCGCGGTGGCACGGGCCGGGTGGCAGTTCTTGTGGCATGGCCGGATCGTCTCCGGCGCGTCGACGCTCACGATGCAGGTTGCGCGGTTGCTCGACCAGCGTCATGAGCGCACACTTTCCGGCAAGTTCGATCAGATGCTGAGAGCGGTCCAGCTTGAACAGCAACTCACCAAAGGTGAAATTCTCGACATCTATCTTCGTCTGGCGCCGTTTGGCGGCAATCTGGAAGGTGTCCGAGCAGCATCGCTCGCTTATTTTGGCAAAGAGCCGCGGCGCTTGTCGCTTGGACAGGCGGCTTTGCTTGTCGCGCTGCCGCAATCACCAGAGGCGCGGCGGCCTGACCGGCAAGGCAACAGTGCCAAGCTTGCCCGGCAACGGGTGCTTGAGCGCGCACTCTGGGCCGGGATTATATCTGAGGCTGCGTTGCGGCGCGCCGCGGGCGAGCCGATACCAGATCAGCGCATCGCATTTCCGAAATTCGCACCTCATCTGGCGGAAGCCGAAGCCGCCCGTCATGCCCCCCAGACGGTTCATCACCTGACGGTCGACCGGCGATTGCAGGCGTCGCTCGAAGGTTTGGCCAGGCGCCAGGCGCGATCGCTTGGCCAGCAGCTTTCGACAGCAATCATCGTCGTAGAGCACGACAGTGGTGCGGTGCGCGCGCACGTCGGATCGGCAGGGTATTTCGATGGCGATCGTTTTGGGGCGATCGATATGACGGCCGCAGTGCGCTCTCCGGGGTCTGCACTCAAGCCAATTATTTATGGCATGGCGTTCGATGCAGGTATGGCGCATCCTGAGACGCTGATTGAGGACCGGCCGACACGTTTTGGCGGTTATCGCCCCAGTAATTTCGATGAAGCCTTTCGGGGGACAGTCACAATCCGTGAAGCCCTGGCGCGCTCGCTCAATATCCCGGCGGTTAAAGTTCTTGACCGAGTCGGGCCGGGTCGCTTTCTCGGCCGACTCGAAAAGGCCGGTATCGCGACCACGCTGCCGCCGGAAACGGAGCCCTCGCTCGCGGTGGCGCTTGGCGGGGTCGGGATTACGCTGCGCGACCTCACCACAGTATTTGCCGGGATCGCCCGAGGCGGGGAGACGATTGCGTTGCGTCACCGTATGACGGGCCCCGAAATGGAAACGGGGGCCGATGCTGAAACGCGATCTGCCAAAGGGCGCAAGCGCTCGCGGTTGCTCAGTCAGCAAGCGGTTCATCATCTCACGACGATCCTCAAAGATGCACCACCTCCGCCCAACGCGCGCGCGGGACGGATCGCCTTCAAGACCGGCACGTCTTACGGTTACCGAGATGCGTGGGCGGTCGGTTTTGATGGGCGGCACACCATAGGCGTCTGGGTCGGGCGTCCAGACATGGTGGCGACGCCTGGCCTGCTCGGCCGGACAGCGGCTGCGCCAATACTATTCGATGCCTTTCGGCGCGTTTCCGCCCGCCGCGTGCCGTTCGCGCCCGCTCCAGGTGGCATGACGCGCGTCACGCGAGGTGTCGACCTGCCGCCACCGCTCAGGCGTTTCGAGCGACTGCCGTACCTACTTGCTGGTGGTCATTATGTCGAAGAACCGGTAACGATCGCCTTTCCACCGGATCGGGCCGAGGTCGCGATCGAATCTCACGGGGCGGTTCTCTTCAAGGCCGAAGGTGGCGACCTACCGCTTACGTGGATGGTGGATGGGGCGCCGGTCGGCGTCAGCCAGGATCGTCGCCGGCTCGTTTGGCAGCCCGGTGGGCGCGGTTTTGTACGCGTTTCGGTCGTTGATGCGAAAGGGCGTGTCGATCGGGTCACAGTCCGTCTGGTCGCCGACTAAACCAAAAAAATGATCTACTTCAATAGTGTAGAG
>CAZWCL010000242.1:0-5860 GCA_964632265.1 uncultured Hyphomicrobiaceae bacterium
AGCGCGGCAAGCCAGGCCGTCTGACTTGCGTCGACAAGGCGAACGTCTTTGCAGCGTTTGCTTTCTTCCGAAAGATTTTCGATGAGCGTGGTCAGGCGTTTCCCGATATCGAACGGCGATATGCCTACGTTGACGCGACCGCACTCGACATGGTTCGCAAGCCCTGGGACTTCGATGTCATGGTCACCGAAAATATGTTTGGAGACATTCTTTCGGATCTTGGCGCCGGCTTGATGGGGGGCATGGGTATGGCGCCATCGGCGGACATCGGCGATAACCATGCCGTGTTCCAGCCGTGCCACGGAACGGCACCTGATATCACCGGCCAAGGTAAGGCCAATCCGACGGCGATGATCCTGTCAGGTGCCATGATGCTGCAGTGGCTTGGGGATCAACACGAATCAAAGGCTGCGCATTTGGCCGCGGACCTCATCGAAGCGGCGGTTTCGAAGGCCTATATCGACGAGAAGATTGTCCCGTTCGAACAGGGTGGTGCGCATGGTACGCGCGAAATCACGCGTGCAGTTCTCAAGGCGCTGGATGCTATCGAGCCCGCGACGCTTGAGGCCGGTTGATTGCAGTGCCGCATGGCAATGTAAATAATACAAATATCAGAATGACGCGCAGCCTGAAGAGCTGCGCGTCCGCTCAACGATGCATCGATCGTTCACCGACGATGTCAGGATCCTAGATCCTAATGACATCTACGATCTCGTAGGTCGACGGATCTACAATGACGATATAATTGCCTTTGTAGAAATACCGGTAGTCTCGGTAGCCAGGCGCGACGTCGATGATGAATGATGGGACATCAAAGAGCGTCAAGCTTCGCGGTACGCCGACACCGATACTCAATGCAAAATCAATGTCTCGATCAAGGCGTCTCAATTTTGAACGGACGGCGCGCCGTTTGATGCGTTCTCGCTTGTCGCCTCGGATGCGCCCTACCCGGTCACCATCGCGGCGGTCACGGTCTGCTCTGCGTCGGCCGTCCCGATCGCCTTCTCCAGAACGGGCCTCGGACCTGCGGTCCCTATCGCGCCCTCTGTCTTCGTCGGAACGGGCCCGACGGTCCATTTTGTCACCGTCACGATCGCCGCCTCTGGTTTCGGCCGATCTTTCACGTCTGCGGTCTGTGTCATCGCCATCGTCGGCGCTGCGCCTCATGTTGCGGTCTGAATCCGCATTACCACCGCGTGCTTCGCGATTGCTCTCGCTCATGCCGCCAGCTTGATTGCGAGTGCCACGGTCTGTGCCAAAATTACCCTGAGCGCCGCCAGCACCCTGCGAGGCTGCGGCTCCACCACCGTTCGTCGTCGTGCCGAACTTGTCTTGAGCGAGTGTCGGTGAGGCTATCAAGATAGCTGCCAGGGCACCGGCTGTAGCCGATACGATATATGTCTTGCGCGTCATGCTCATCATCTCCTTTTCTCGTTGATGATGACGTGCCAACGCAAGCAACCTGAGACCGTTCCAATAGAAAAAGACATTTATTTTCATATACATGGTTCACTAACGTGAACCAGAATCCGGGTTGTTGGCCGGCTTCTACTCGGCAGGCGTAGTTCTTGGCCGGGAGCCGCTATCGCTGAAGTAGAGGCCGCGCAGGTGGCGCATGAGCCACTGTATGTCGGCGCCGATTCCTATCAGAACGGGCACGAGCACCAAGACCAGAATCGTGGCGCCTGCGAGGCCGTAAACGATCGTGACGGCAAGCGGAATAAGAAATTGAGCCTGGCGGCTCGTTTCAAATATCAGGGGCGTGAGGCCACCGATCGTTGTCAGCGATGTCAGGAGAACCGCGCGCAGGCGGTCTTTTGCTGCGCCAACCGAGGCTTCGATAAGCTGTTCGCCTTCCCGAACGCGTTCTTGGAGACGGCTGACGAGTACGATCGAGTCATTGACGAGTATGCCGGTCAGTCCAAGCAGCCCGATCATTGAAATGATCGTGATGTCGTAGCCCATCACATAGTGGCCAAATATTGCGCCGACGAAGCCGAACGGTACGATCCCCATCACAGCGAATGGCTTTGCGTACGATGCGAACACCCACCCTAAAATGATGTAGATCAGTGCCAGAGCAAGGATTGATCCCGACTGAAGATCCTTAAATGACTTCCGGCGTTCTTCGTCGCGGCCGCTATAATAATAGCTGATGCCATATTTTTCGGCCAGTTTCGCCATCGTGCCCTTTTCGAGCCGGGCGACGATCTCTTCGGTTGTCGCGATCTTGGTGTCGAGGTCGGCGGTGACGGCGACAGTGCGCTTGCCCTCGCGGCGCTGAACGACCGAGAAGTTCTGGCGTTCGCTCGTAGAGACAACTTCTGTCAAGGGAACGCGCGTGCCGTCGGGGGCACGCAGATAGACGTTCTTTAGCGCGGCGATACCGCCGGTCTCCTGGGCACGCAGAACGCGGACCGTGATCTCGTCGTCATTGCGCGCAAAGCGTGTGGCAACGGCTCCCTCGAAGGCGTTGCGGATCTGACGCCCGACAGTGGCCCCTGTAAAGCCAAATGCCCGTCCGCGCGGCGTCAAGGAGAAGACAATCTCCTGTTTGCCGTATGGCAGGTCGTCTTCGATGGCGCTCAGTCCGCTGAAACCAGACAAGATGGTTTTTAATTCTTCCGCTGCCGCCTTGAGCGTGTCGGTGGAGCCATCCTGTAGACGGACATCGACGTCGCGTCCGGGCGGACCGCCTCGCTGGCCAAATACGGCGATACGCTCGACCCCCGGGATTGGTGGCAGCTTGCCGCGCCATTCTTTTATTATCGCATCGGTGCGCACCGAACGCACTTCGGAGGGGGTTAATTGGCCAGATATTTGAGCGAGATTGTCGCCGCTCGTCCGCCCTGCCTTGCCAAGCAGTCCGAACGTGGCTTCGACCAATTGGGTCTCTTCGGTCTCTCCGTTTTCTTCGCCCGCCGCCGGGCCACCACCGGGCGATGAGTTCTTGTCCTTGAGCAGCGATTTCTCTGCACGATACAATGCCTGTTCAATGCGTGTCACCGCATCGATTTGTTCAGCCGTCGGGACGCCCGGCGCGAAGTAAACCGTTGCGATGACGGTTTCGGGTTCGAGGCGCGGGAAAAAGACGAACTTGACCCGTCCGCCCGCCATCATGCCTAGCGCAAAAATGAAACTTGCGATGATCAGGGCGAGCGTCGTATAGCGCCAGTTGTAGGCTAGGCGAACGAGGGGGCCGAAAACTTTCTCGCGAAGGAACGCGAAACCGCCATCGACGGCGCGGCGGAAGCGGCTCGGTGGCTTGTTACTCGGCCGGCCATGGCGGAGGTGGCCCGGCAAGATGAAAAAGCACTCGATCAAGCTGGCAAACAGCGCTGCCATAACTACCATCGGAATGCCACGCAGTATGTCGCCGATACGGTCCCCGATAAAAAACATCGGCAGAAACGCGGCAGCGGTTGTCAGACTTGCGGCCGTGACAGGCGCGAACATGCGAAGGCCGCCGCGCTCGGCAGCTTCAAGGCGGCTATGGCCGCGTTCTTCAAGCGTTGAGGCATGCTCGCCGACGACAATCGCGTCGTCGACGATGATGCCGAGCATCATGATAAGCGCGAACATGGAGACCATGTTGATCGACTGGCCGCTGACGTACATGGCGGCGAGTGTGGCCAGGAGCGCGACAGGTATACCCGCCGCCGTCCAGAACGCGACACGGACATTGAGGAAAATAAAGAGTGCAAGGAGAACCAGGATCAGTCCCTGCCAGCCGTTCTTGATCAGAATGCCGAGGCGTTGCTGAACGAGCTTGCCGCGAACATTGTAGACTTTAACATCAAGGGTTTCAGGTAGCGTCGGGCGCACCTTGGCAAGATAATCCTCCATGATCTTCATGGTCTTGAGGGTGTCGGCGCTACGGGCGCGTTTGACCGACATCTCGATGGCGCGTTTGCCGCGGGAAAGTCCGATTTGGCCCGAGCGTTCGAACCGTGTTCCAACATCGGCAATGTCACCGAGGAATATCTTCTGGCCGGTCGGAAGTGATTTGATCTCGATTTTGGCGATTTCTTCCGGCGTCTTGCGCTCACTCTTAGCGCGTAATTGAAGCTCGTTCGAACCTTCCAGCGTGCCGGCGGGAAGGTCTTGCGTGTTCTCGCGGACGATGCGGGCGATCTCATCAAGGCTAAGCTTCAGGCGGCGCAGATCTGCCTCGCGGACCTTGATCCAGATCTCCTCATCGCGGGCGCCGGTCAGGTCGACCTTGTCTATCCCGGCTGCGAGAAGGCCATCGCGCAACCGCTTGGCATACGCCTTCAGGACACTTTCGGAAAACGGTCCTGAAATTGATATGTTGGCAATTGGGTCGAAGAATGAGGCGCGCGTTATGACAGGCGTCTCGGCTTCTTCGGGCAGAGTGGTGACCCGCGATACCGCCTGCTCGACATCCGACTGCGCCTTTTGCATATCGGCGGTCGGGTTGAACTCGAGTTGTATCGTGGCATTGCCCTCTCGGGCATATGATCTGACTTCGGCGAGGTCGTCGAGAAAACGAAGTTCAGGCTCGAGGACATCGAGGATATTACTCTCCACGTCTTCGGCGCTGGCGCCCGGCCAAGTGACGGAGACGACGATCGCTGGCACATCGAAGGCGGGGAATAATTGCCGATTCAGTCGCGTGATCGCGAACAGGCCCAACAGGATCAGCACGACCATGAGTAGGTTGGCGGCTGTCGGGTGACGGGCAAAGGTGCTGATCAGGCCGCCGGAGCCAGGCGTGCCGGACGGGACCGTATTGCCAGGTTCAGCGGACATTGCGGCGACCCCCGGTGCTCGACGGCAGATTGCCGGTGGCGGCTGCGGCACGCTTTTCGACGTCTGCCTTTGCTGCCGCGCCCGATTTCGCCTTATCGCCTACCGGGCGAACGCTTACCCCGTCGCCTGGTAGCGATAGCCGTGTGGTCATGACCGCTTCACCGGATTTGAGATCGCCGCGAACCAGGACATCAGAACCGGCCGTGCCAATGATCTTGACGTCACGGCGGTCGAGCTTGCCATCGACGATGGCGAAAACCGTGTTCCCGTCGAATACGGCGGTGCTCGGCAGGCGCGCGACGTCTGAGAATTTCGTATCCGGAATACGCACTTCGACGAAGGCACCTGGCCGCAACGCGACGCCTTTAGCCGGCTCTTTCACGGTGGCGTAGAGTTTTACACCGCCCGCCTCGGATGAGACCTGGGCTCCTATCCGTTCGATCGTTCCCTGATAGGTGAGCGGGTCATCGCCAACCTGCCAACGGATATCCACGTTGCGCCCGACAATGCCGCCGTCGCCACGGGAGAGACGCCCGAATTGATTGTCGGTCACGTTGAAAGCGACCTCAATGCGGTCACGGTCGATAAGCGTTGCAACCTTATCGTTGACGCTAACGATACGGCCAACCTGGGCTGCCACGTCAGTCACGTAGGCATTGAAAGGCGATGTGAGTTTGGTTTCATCGAGACGTTGGGCGGCACGATCACGGCCGGCTTCAAGGCGCTCGATCGCTGCCCTTTGCTGGGCGATGCGGGCTTCCCAAACCCTAATATTGTTCTCGCCCAAGGCTACAGCCTGACGGCGCGTGTTGACGATGACGCGGCGATCGTCAACCGTGCGTTCACTCACCGCGCCACGCCGGGAGAGAGGTTCGGCCCGCTGCAGGTCGCTTTCGGCAAGCTTCGCCTGCTCTCGCGCGAACCTGACGTTATCCTTCTCGACGGCGATTGATGCTTGCAGTTCGTTGACCTTGGCTCTGGCTTCGGCGATCTGTGCATTGATCTCAGCAAGTTGCGAACGATAGTCGAACGGGTCGATGGTCAGTATCGTCTCGCTCTTCGCGATCTCGCCGCCGTCGCGAAGGTT
>CAZWCL010000243.1:0-5832 GCA_964632265.1 uncultured Hyphomicrobiaceae bacterium
TCGTCTACCGCATGGGCTTCGCCGCCACCCTGGTGGATCTCCTGCATGGTCTCGGCGGTGACGATGCCGGACGGGAACGGCAGGCCTTCGCGTATCAACAGTTGATTGCGCAGACCGGCGGCGACCACGATCCCAAGCAGACTGATGATGAACATCCAGATCGCGAGAACGGGAAACGTCAGCGTCTGCCCGGTTAGCAGGGCGAGGGCTGGTATCGGTGCAGCAAGGCCGGCCGAGATAATGGAGGCTGCCGATGATGCTGTTGTCTGATTGATATTGTTTTCACGCAGGTGCAAGGGCTGCGCGCCGGCAAAGCGCCCGGCTGCCGTCCAGAACGCAAAACCGATCAAGCCGGCCGCCACCGACATGTTGAATGTCCAACCTATCTTGAGACCGCTATACACGTTGCAGGGCGTGAGCAGAGCACCGATCACCATGCCTGTCACAACCGCCCGGATTGTAAGCTCCGGCGAGGCGGCCCGGTGCAGTTCTCGCTGCTGTTCAGGATCTTCAGATGTCGGCTTGGTGGCGACGGTGATGCTCCTGTTTGCCCGTCATCGGGCGGGCAGGCAGATTGTGCACTTAAACTTGCACGGTCATTGGGCGGCGTTAAGTCTATCCGTTCAGCGGCGTTGGGAAAAGCACCCGCTTATGTCGGGCAGTATCCCAGGCAGAACTGAGACCAAGAGGTTTTTCGTTCTGGCGTGCGGCCACCGCGCCTCGCCCCTTGCCCGCCATGGCGAATTGAAGTCCACTCAGGCATATCATTGTGAACGCTCGGGAACCTTCAACAATGCGCATAACTGCCATCCGCGATGCTGTCGCGCCTATACCGTCGCCAATGCGGAATGCCGTCATCTCGTTCGATGCAATGACGATCTCGGTCGTTGCCATCGAGACCGACCAAGTGCGTGAGGGCCGGCCGGTCGTCGGACTCGGGTTTCATTCCAACGGGCGGTATGCCCAACAGAGTATCCTGCGGGAACGGCTGATTCCGCGAATCATGGATGCGGCACCCGGCTCGCTGATCGATGCTTCGGGGGGTAATTTTTCGCCTCAGGCGATCTGGGCGACGATGATGTCGAACGAGAAGCCCGGCGGACATGGCGATCGTGCTGTCGCGGCTGGAGCGCTCGACATGGCGGTTTGGGATCTTGTCGCCAAGATGGAGGGCAAGCCGCTATGGAAGTTACTAGCGGAGCGCTACAATGATGGCGAGCATTTGGATGGCGTTCTCGTTTATTCGGGGGGGGGCTACTACTATCCGGATGACGAGAAGGCTGGGCTGGTCGCGGAAATGGAGCGGACACGTGCACTCGGATACCGGCTTTGCAAAATGAAGATCGGCGGGGCCGATATCGATACCGACCGGCGGCGAATCGAATGGGCGCTCGGGGTAGTCGGAAATGGTGCTAATCTCGCGGTCGATGCCAACGGGCGGTTCGGCCTAGAGGAGGCAATAGAATATGGGCGCATGATCGCCGAGTTTGGGCTTACATGGTACGAAGAACCGGTCGATCCTCTCGATTATCAGGCGCATGCGGTGCTTGCAGAGAGCTGTGCCGTGCCCATCGCCACAGGGGAGAACCTGTTCTCGGAAAAAGATTTCCGAAACCTGCTGCGGCACGGTGGATTGCGTCCGGACCGGGACTGGCTGCAGCCGGATCCGTCGCTGTGTTATGGTCTCACAGAATGTCTTCGGATCATCGAGACGGCAGGGTCGTTTGGTTGGCCCAGAGTGCGCACCGTGCCGCACGGTGGTCATCAGCTCGGACTGCACATGGCAATCGGCCTTGGGCTCGGCGGAACAGAGAGTTATCCTGGCGTTTTTCAGCCGTATGGCGGGTTTGCGGATGATGCGGTCATCGAAGATGGCATCACCGGGCCCCCGGCCGGGCCGGGTATTGGTATCGAACGGCGCGCGGCGATGATGACTGACATGCGCGGGCGTCTGGAACTCGATATCTAGGAAGGATTCCTTGATGAGTGATGCCCGGCTCATAGCGGTCGATGAACTGACGCGGCGCGTGGCTGGCATTTTCGTTTCAGCCAAGACGTCAGAGGAGAACGCTGCCGCGGTCGCGCGCGCACTCGTTCAGGCTGAAATAGACGGGCAGCGGGGCCATGGTCTGACTCGCATCGAGAGTTATGCGGCGCAGTCGCGCGCGGGAAAAGTAAATGGCTTTGCAGTGCCCTCGATTGCACGCACGAAGCCTGGCGCGATGATGGTCGATGTCGGCGGTGGCTTCGCATATCCGGCGATTGATCGCATGATCGAGGCGCTACCGGCGGCGGCGCGAGAGGCAGGGGTCGTTGGCGCGGCGCTGCACCGCTCGCATCATTGCGGCGCCATGGGCTGGCATGTTGAGCGCCTCGCCGATCTGGGACTGGTCGCGCTGGCCTTTGCCAATACGCCCGATGCGATGGCGCCGTGGGGTGGCGCCAAGCGGCTTTACGGGACCAACCCCATCGCGTTCGGCGCACCGCGCCGGCATGCGATGCCGATCGTTGTTGATCTGGCACTCTCTGAAGTTGCGCGTGGAAAAATTCTGGCAGCCGCCGGCCGCGGCGAGCCGATTCCGGAAGGCTGGGCGAGCGATGCGGAAGGTCGTCCGACGACGGACGCCAAAGCGGCTCTTGCCGGCACGTTAATGCCGATCGGCGGGGCCAAAGGAGCCGCGCTGGCGTTGATGGTGGAAGTGCTCGCGGTGACACTTGGTGGAGCGAACTTCGCATTCGAAGCGTCGTCATTCTTCGATGATGCGGGCGGGCCACCGGGGGTGGGTCAGTTTTTCGTGGGGATTGATCCGGCGGCGTTCGGTGGGCGTGAGACGTTTCTTGCGCGCATCGAGACGATCGCGGCGCTGATCGAAGATGATCCCGGCACGCGGGTGCCGGGCGCACGACGCGCCGACCTTAGAGCGGCGGCGCAGCGCGACGGCCTTGCCGTCGACGGGGATGTGCTGGAAAAAATCGACAAGCTTGGTGCGCAAAGCTGATACAATCGCCAACATGGCTTGTGGTCCAGTGCCGGCGTGGGCTGTTATTTCCAGCGTACCAGCATGGGTGAAAGTTTCACTTCAGTCCCCTTCGGTGCAGGGGCCCAGGCCATCTTGCCGCTGGCATAATGGGTGTCGAGAATTACACCGGTGAAGACCTGGCCCGATTCCTTTCGGAATTCGATCTGGCTGCGATTGAGCTGCAATCTGCCGTCAACCCAAACGCGCAATTCACCGTCGGCTTTGCCCGGTGTGTTAAGGACGATCTCCTGCTCTATGCTGAACCATTCGTCGCGAGGAAGCTTCAGCCATGATTGCGCGAGCGGCATCAGATGGCCGTTCCCGCGCTTCGGGGTCACGGGGTGGATGCCGACGCGGGCCGCCTCGAGCCAGCGCATGCGCGCGGAGAAAACATCATCCGTCTCGTAAGGCTTGCCGCCCGATAGGCCGGGCAGAGTGCCGCCGTTGCCGAACTTGAAGTTCGCCGGCACTTTGACTGCGTAGGACAGGCAGGCAGCAGAGGCCTTGTTGAGAAAACCTGTCTGCCAGCGAAAACCAGCGCCACTATCGGCTTGGCGCCTGGCCAGATCGGATCTTCCGCCGGGGCGGAATTTAATCGTCATGGCCTGATCGCTGACCGGCGTTTTCTCGGCCTTGATCGCAACGTTTTGCAGGACGCCCCATTCTCGTCCGCCGAGCTTACTCTGGAGCTCAACGGCGGTCATCAACTTGCCGGTGCTACGCTGCAGGGCGAATTCAGCCGCATTTCCATATCGTTCGGCGCAGGTCGGATAGGTATCGGGTGCCAGATGCGACTGGATCATCATGCCAACGGTGATGACCCCGAAGACTCCCCCGCCAACCCCATAAAGAGTGCTCGAGGAAACCTTGAAACTGTGCTTCTTGACGATCATTACGCTTGGAACTTTCAGGACCAGGATACTTTCGCTTCCTGCTTACCAAGCAAACGTGAATGAATCGTCTTTGGCCGGACTAGAAAATCGTAAAGATCGTCCTAAAGTTCGTTCGGTCCCGGGATGCGTAATGCGCCGTCGTTGCTGCTGGGTGAAGATTTGCCGGAGCTTTTCGGACGCGAACCCTTGTTGCCGGCAGAACGGATCTCCATGATCATCATGGTCAGGCTATTGCCGATCTCGGCGACGCGGTACTGGGTTCGGACGGTGGTGCCTTGGCTGTTTTGGCAAACGCCGCGCGCCTTGATCATCTGCCGTCCGTTGACGTTGCGAAGTTTTTCGCGCTCTGAGGCGTTGCGGCCGGAACAGTGCTTTGCCTGATCGGCCAGCAGTGAAGTGAGCAGCTTTTCCACATTGGCGCGCGAGTTGCGGAAAATCCGCATGCCACCGACGGAGCCGTCGCGCATACGCCAATTTACGGGGAAGTATTTTAACGGCGACTTATTTTTTGGCAGGATGGCGTAAGGCTGCGTCGCCTTGGCGAGATAACGAGTGGCAACCTCCATTGTGTCGGCGCGCGACAGCTCCAAGAACTTTTTGCTGCCACTGCCGAACGCCCCGCCGGTTTTATTGTTGGCTGTACGTCGGCCGCCAAAGGCGCCACCGGGTGCTTTATTGTTGGCGCTGCCGAACGCGCCGCCGGTGCTGCGCTTATAATGCGTTTTCCAGCAGCGTGCGATCATTCGTGTCGCGCGGTTGGTGCCGTTCAGCGAAAAGCGCGAGGAGCCATTCGGCGTTCTTATCGCCATGGTGCGGCCGCGCATAATGGCGCGCACGCGTTTGACGTTTCGGCCAAGGTCGACGTATGCGTTCCGGCCCTTGTAGTTGCCCGTGTGGCGCAGGACGACGCGACCGTCGACCGTCAGGGTTGCCGGAAACTTCGAGCGCTGGCGGTTGGGCCAGTTCTTGTGAGCAAACCACAGGCGCCAGTTTCCCGATTTGTAAGCGATAATGGATACACGTGTGCCCGACTTGTAACGCGCGTTCGCCGAGCAATGATCAAAAGGGCCGCGGGAGCTGTAGACGGCGCGTACGTTCCAGTTTCCAGCTTTGCCGAACTTGACGACACGTGCTTTGGCATCGGCTGCCGGAATGGACGAGACTAGCCCAAACATGGCTGCGACCCCGGCCGCAAATAAAGAAGCTATTCGCATGTTCCACCTGATCAATCGCTAGTTTTCGCATCTGGTTGCAGCTTGGCGTGATTGCTGCGAAATGGCAAAACACAAGTTCCATTCACAGGGTTGATAGACCGGTAAAATTTATCAACCGACGTGAAGTTACAACACGGTAGCTTTTCTTATGGCGCAGACATCCGCAACCGATGCCCATTTCTTTCGCGACGCTCAAGATACGCATCCGCTCGACCGCGAACGCCTCGGGAGCTATCTTGCCACGGTGGGGATGACGCTTGACGATGCGCAGATCCGGCAGTTTGCAACGGGGCTCGCCAACATTAATTACCGGCTATCGGTCGATGGACGCGATGTCGTCCTGCGCCGGCCGCCGCCCGGTGAGCTACCGCCGGGCGCCCATGATATGGTGCGCGAACACCGCGTGCTTTCTCATTTGTCAAAGGTTTTTGCGCCGGCGCCGGACAGTCTGCATCTTTGCGAGGACGAGGCCGTCATCGGGGTACCGTTCCAGATCATGGAATACCGGCCAGGCCTCGTTATCAGGGGTGATGATACATCGGCGTTTGGTGGTGAGGTTGAGCAAGCCGAGGCGCTCGGCGGCATGATTATCGATGCCATGGCAGCGCTTCATGCGGTGGATGCCGAGGCGGCCGGACTTGGCGATCTCGGGCGGCCTGAGGGCTTTGTCGCGCGTGCAATCGCGGGTTGGCGGAAACGGGCGTT
>CAZWCL010000244.1:0-5801 GCA_964632265.1 uncultured Hyphomicrobiaceae bacterium
CTTGGCGAGCTCCAGCACGATATCGCGCGCTTGCGGGTGGCGCATGTTGACCGTGACCGACTTCTTGTTGCGCCCATGGATCGACCACCAAAGCGACCGACCGTCGACCTGCCGACCCCAGTTTCGGACCGGATCGCCGCGCCCCGGTGGCTCGATCTTGATGACATCGGCGCCGAGGTCGGCCAGCATGCGCGTTGCAAACGGCGCGGCGATGAAATGGCCAAGCTCGAGTACCTTGAGACTTGTCAGCAGGGGCGTGACGCCCTCGGCGCTCATTCGGCGGCCTCCGGCGCTTGCGCCGAAGGAAGCTGGCAAAAAGCGAAGTCGCAGCCGTCCGGCGCTTGCAGCACGCTTTCGCGGAACATTCGGTCATAGCCGCGCGCATCGGCCGGCACCTCTTTTGGTGGCGTCTCGCCGCGTCGCCTCTCCAGTTCCGCCTCGTCAACGAGCAGATCGAGCCTCGCCTCCTTGACACTGAGACGTATCCGGTCGCCGTTGCGCACTAACCCGATCGCGCCGCCGACCGCCGCTTCTGGCGCAACATGAAGTATAATGGTCCCGTAGGCCGTACCGCTCATGCGCGCGTCCGACATCCGCACCATATCGCTGACGCCTTGCTGGAGCAGCTTCTTTGGGATTGGCAGGAAGCCGGCTTCCGGCATCGCATAATCCGATCGCGGCCCTGCATTCTGGAGAACGAGGAAATCGTCCTTGGTCACCTCAAGTTCTGGATCATCTATACGCCGGGCGAGATCATCAAGCGACGAGAAGACGACCGCCCGTCCCTCCTTCTCAAAGAGTGCCGGCGTCGCCGCTGATCGCTTGATGATACACCCATCCGGCGCCAACGAACCGAATAGCGCCACCAAGCCGCCCTGCGCCTCGACCGGATCGCTCGCCGGTTTAATGACACGCCGGTCAACATAGGCCCCGTCTTCGGCGGCCAGACGTTCCCCGAGCGTCTCTCCCGTAATTGTCTTGCAATCAAGGTTGAGGAGCGGCTTCAGTTCGCGCAGCACGGCGCCAATGCCCCCGGCCGCGAAAAAGTCCTCCATATAGAATTCCTGCCCCACCGGCTTGACCGCTGTCAGCACTGGCGTAGTGTCGGAAAGCTCGTTGAGGCGCCGCAGATCGAGTTTGATCCCGGCCCGGCCCGCGATCGCAGCAAGGTGAATGACACCGTTGGTCGACCCGCCAATCGACAGGAGTACCCGCAGCGCGTTTTCGACTGCCTCTGCGGTGATGATCTCCGCCGGCGCCGTCCCGCGCTTGATGAGCCGCACGATCTCTTGGCCTGAAGCCTCCCCGGCACGCAGGCGATCGGCATGGACGGCGGGAATAGCTGCCGTGCCCGGCAACGTCATGCCGAGCGTCTCGGCGATCGCCGCCATCGTCGAGGCGGTACCCATTACGGCGCACGTCCCGGCAGTCGTCACCAACCGCCCCTCGACGTCGGAGATTTGCTTCTCACCGATCTCACCGGCCCGATACTTGACCCAGAATTTGCGGCAGTCGGTACAAGCACCAACCCGGTGATCCTCATACCGCCCGGTCGTCTGCGGCCCACCGATGAGTTGAATGGCGGGCTTGCCGGCGCTGACCGCCCCCATCAACTGCGCCGGGACCGTTTTGTCACAGCCCCCCATCAAGATGACCCCATCCATCGGCTGGGCCCGGATCATCTCTTCGGTATCCATCGCCATGAGATTGCGGAACTTCATCGAGTTCGGCGCGAGCGTCGATTCGTGCAGCGACGTTGTCGGAAACTCCATCGCCGTGCCGCCCGCCGATGCCACCCCCCGCTTCACGGCATCAAGCAGTTCGGGAAAATGACGATGGCAAGGATTGAAACGGGAATGCGTGAAAGCAATGCCGACAATCGGCCGCTCGAGTTCTTCGAGTGACCAACCCTGTGAGCGCGCGAAAGCCCGACGCATATAGATGGAAAAGTCCCGGTCACCGTAGCTCTGGAGGTCGCGCAGGAAACCTGTTTCGCCGTTTTCGTCGCCCATTTTCGCGCTCCCTCACTTGCTTAACCATTTATCAATGCTATCGGTTCACCGTCTGATTAACCGCATATTAACGCCGATACCAGCACCACCTGGATGCTATCGGCAGAGCGATCTTGCATCACGTTGAATGTCGGAGTGAACGGACGTGCCGGAGCCACAGTTTCCCGGCCTCGATAAATTGGGGCCTCGTACAACCTCGACATTGAACGAAGTCAAGAACGATACCGGACGGGTCGCCTTTTGCGGCCCTTTTGTCATCTCGGCCGTCACCGGCTTTTCGATCTCGAAAGTCGAAGATGAGATCCACCGCTATCGCGACCTCCCGGAAGCTGCCAAACCGGTTATCCGCGGAACCTACTCCGACGAGGTCGAGCACGCCCTTCTGCATTTCGGCTATCAGATGCATTTGGTGGAAAGCCACATGGACGCCGAACGCAAGGCCCGCCCGACGCTTTGGCAATGGATGCAACGCCCGCGCAACGCCTGGGCCAACTACATCCTCGCCATTCACAAGGGCAAGGAAGGCCATTGGATACTGATAAAGGGCGTCAAGATGTGCGATACCTTTACTGAGGGCCGCTGGCAATTTGTCTGCGACGGTCCTCACCGCGGCTGTCGGATCATGGAGATTTTCGAAGTAAAGCGCGACCGCCGGCTCTGACCGCCCCGGCCAGGCTGACCAGGGCGGTCAGAGCCGGCGGTCATGGCGCGGGTCGCACGCCTACACCAAAACGACCCGGAGCTAGACCTTGACCAATACCCAGGCGATCATCGACGCCCACCACCACTACTGGGACCCCTCGGTGAATTATCATCCATGGTTGATCGACGAGCCCATGATTCCGTTTCGCTACGGCAACTATGCGGCGATCCGGAAACCGTTTCTTCCCCCCGATTACGATGACGTCGCGGCGAACTTCAACATTGTGACGACCGTGACAATGGAAGGCGAATGGGACGACACCGACCAGGTATCCGAAAGCGCCTGGATGAGTGAGATCGCGAACACGTACGGCAGGCCATCAGCCCACGTCGCCCGCACGTTTCTCGATAGGCCCGCGGCCGCCGACGAGATCGCCCGGCACGCCGCCTATCCGATTGTCCGCGGCCTGCGCCATAAACCAAGTGCGGCAAGCGCTCCCGACAAGGTCGAGCCCGGCCTAGCCGGCGCGATGTCGGATCCCGCATGGCGGACCGGCTACGCAGAGCTAAGCAAACACGGCCTTCACTTCGAGTTGCAGGCCCCCTGGTGGCATGTCAACGAACTCCTCGACCTGATCGCAGCCTTCCCCGAAACACCCGTCGTGATCAATCACGCCTTCATGCCGGTCGACCGGTCGCGCGAAGGTCTCGCCCAGTGGCGCGAAGCGATCGCCCACGCCGCCGGCGCACCTGGCGCAACCGTGAAGATTTCCGGCATAGGCATCGCCGGGCAGCCCTGGAAACTTGAGAACCAGCGCCCCATCATTGATGCCTGCATCGACGCGTTCGGTCCCGAGCGCTGCATGTTCGCATCAAATTTCCCCGTCGATAGACTCGTTGGATCATTCGCGCAAATCTACGATGGCTTTTTGACCGCAACAAATGACCTTACAAAAAAGGAGCGCAATGCCGTCTTTCACGACAACGCTGTTCGCGTCTATAGGCTGAACAACATTCAGGCGTTGAGCGCTTAATCGCCAACCTGTTCACCGTGCCCCAAGAATTGAGGTCAACTTCCGGAATTTTGCCAGACCGAGCACATACAGCCACCAAATGTGATATGGCAACCAAAGCTTGGTCATAGGAATGACACACCGACATCCACCCACTAACTTGGTGTTGGAGTTCTGCTAAGCGCAGTTGGACACTACCGTCAATCGGCGCCGACACATCATTCCCCGGGTCATCGGATGCGGCACTTGAAATCGCCCGACGCCTAGCCAGCGCTCCTTATAGGCGGCCAGCGTTTCAGTGCAGCACGCATTTGGATACAAGAGACCAACAATGACGCCCGACATCTCACATCAAGCCGATCCATGGTCATGTCAGCCGTGCCCCCCACGCGCAGTAGCCGCATTCGCGCTGGCAGCTCTGCTCTTGGTCGCGATCACCGGCATCGGCAAGGTCGATCAGGCTGGTGCCGCCACGGTCGCCACGGCGCAGAAGCAAGCAGCGGCGGCCACGCCCGCACCATTCCAATCATTCGTCTGGGCCCGCGCCGGGGACGCATTGACCCTTGATCCCCACGCCGTGAACGAAGCTGTCACACAAACGCTCAGCCACCAGATTTACGAGCCGCTAATAATCCGCGACCCCGCCGGCAAGCTGGAACCGGCCCTCGCCACATCGTGGCGCCAGTCCTATTATACGTCCCGTATTTGGTCGTTCACCCTGCGCCAGGACGTGGTGTTTCACGGCGGCGAAGCATTTACGGCAGACGACGTCGTGTTTTCTTTGAAGCGGGCGCAAGCATCAACTTCCGACCTGCGCCCTCGGCTACGCAACATCGAATTGGCGCGCGCGGTAGACGACTACACAGTCGAGATCACGACAGCGGCACCGGACCCACTGCTGCCAATACGCCTCACAGATATTTTCATCATGAGCAGGTCGTGGTCCGAGAAGCACGACGTCACCGTACCGCACAGCTTGATGTCGGCAAAACGCTCCTATGCGGCGACCAACGCAAACGGCACCGGTCCTTACGTATTGGCGAGTCGGATTAGAAATAAGGAAACCAAACTGAAACGCTACCCCGGCTATTGGGGCTGGCAGGCCAAGCCGGATGGCGCGATCGAACACATCATCTACCGTCCCATTGCTGATAACACGTCTCGTATCAATGCACTGCTCGAAGGCAACGTCGATTTCGTGCAGGACGTGCCCCTCGACCAATTGGACGTACTGCGCCAGGCACCAGGCATCCGCTTGAACGTCGGGCCCGAGAACCGCGTAATTTTCCTCGGCATGTCGGTCCGAAAGCAATACGACGGAGCACCAAACCCCTTGGCCGATATCCGTTTGCGCAAAGCTATCAACATTGGCGTCGACCGTCGCGCTATTCAGCGCGACATCATGCTTGGCCAATCTATACCAACGGCTGTCCTGGCCCCCCCGGGCATTATCGGCTTCCCCTCCGAACTCGATGAAATACCGGCCCGTGACATCGAAAGGGCACGTGCCCTCGTAAGAGCCGCGTCACCTGACGAGGATAAGCGGCCCGCCTTGACACTCGACTGTCCGACAAACCGCTACGTCAATGATGCCGCGATCTGCGCAGCCATCGCCCTACAACTGGGCGAGATCGGCATCGACGTATCCACGACGCTGCGCACAAAAAGCGGACATTTCAAAGCCGTGCGCGACGACCGCTCTCAGTTTTATCTACTCGGCTGGGGCGTTCCGACCTTCGACTCGAGCTACATTTTCGCCAACCTCTATCACAGCCGAACCGCTGAACTCGGCCTCTGGAACGCCACCGGCTTTACAAATACCGCACTCGACCGCCGCATAGAACGGCTCGACCTCATTACCGACCCACGCGAGCGTGCCCGCAGCGTGAGCAACATTTGGCTCACCGCGACAGAGGCACAGATCTACGTTCCCATCCACGTTCAAACCTTGATGTATGCCACACGCGCTGGTGTCGAAATCCCCGTAGACGTTTCCAACACCCCGAAGCTCAAGTACGCGACCGCGACGCCGCGCGAGATGGGCAGCAGCGCCAATTGAAACCCCGAGACATGAATGATCAGCCGGCCGGGCCCGCAAACGCGCGAAGACCAGGGCTTGCTTGGACCGACCGCG
>CAZWCL010000245.1:0-5774 GCA_964632265.1 uncultured Hyphomicrobiaceae bacterium
GACGCCGGTGTGTTCGATCAGGCCCATCAAATCGGCAAAGACTCGTTCCGACGTCGTCGGGTCGAGATTGCCGGTCGGCTCGTCGGCGAGGAGCAAATGCGGCTTGTTGGCAAGGGCACGCGCGATCGCGGTTCGCTGCTGTTCGCCGCCTGACAGTTCCGCAGGACGATGGCTTATCCGGGCGCCGAGACCGAGGAGATCGAGCAATTCGTCGGCACGCGCGCGGGCGGCTCGCTTGTTCACGCCCCTGATCAACTGTGGCATGACGACGTTCTCGCGCGCCGAGAACTCCGGCAGCAACTGATGGAACTGATAGATAAAGCCCATCTCGTTGCGGCGCACGGCCGTGCGTTCAGCGTCGCCCATTTGTGCGCAATCACGTCCGTTGACGAGAACGCGCCCGGCATCCGGGGTCTCCAGGAGGCCGGCGATATGCAGCAATGTCGATTTGCCGGCACCTGACGGGCCGACGAGGGCGACAGCCTCGCCGGGATAGAGGGCCGCGGAGGCGCCGGTCAGAACACGGATTTCCCGCTCGCCCTGGTCATAGCGGCGCTGCAAGGCCTCTAGCGAGAGGATGGCCTCCCCCGGTGGAGCGTAGGGGTCGGCGTAGAGTAGTGCTTCACTCATAACGCAACGCCTCCACTGGATCGAGTTTTGAAGCGCGCCATGACGGGTAGAGCGTCGCGAGCAGGGTCAGCACGAGCGCGAAAATCACGATCCAAGTGGTCTCGGAGACGTCTATGTCGGCGGGTAGACGGGACAGGTAATAGACTTTCGGGTCCATCAGCGTCGTCCCCGTCAGCCATTGAATGCCTTGGCGGATCGTTTCGATGTTCCAGCAGAAGATCACGCCGAGAACCAAACCGGCGATAGTTCCAACCACGCCGATAGATGCACCCGTTATCAGAAAAACCCGCATGATCGCGCCCTTGGTGGCGCCCATGGTGCGCAGGATGGCGATGTCGCGGCCCTTGTCCTTCACGAGCATCATGATGCCGGAGATGATGTTGAGGGCGGCGACCAGGATAATGAGCGAGAGAATGATGAACATTACCGTGCGCTCGACCTCGAGCACGGTAAAGAAGGTCTGGTTGCGCTTGCGCCAACTGGTGAAGAGGTACTCGTTGGGAACGGCCGCCTTCATGGCCGCAAGTGTCCGGTCGATCGTCTCAGCATCATCGGTGACGATCTCGAGCACATCGACCTGATTGCCCTTGGAGAAATAGCGCTGAGCTTCGGTGAGCGGCATGAAGACCATCGATCGGTCGTACTCGGACATCCCCAGTTCAAAGACGGCGGCGACCTTGTAGGGGCGGGTTCTCGGTGCGGTGCCGAAAGGCGTGCGGGCACCGCGCGGGGAGACCAGTGTGACGAAGCCGCCGACCTCGACGCCGAGATCACTGGCGAGACGTTCGCCGATCGCGATGCCACGCTGATTGTCAAAACCTTCGATACTGCCGGCCTTGATGTTGTCGGCGACCAGTGGCAGGGCCCGTATGCCACTTTCGGTCATGCCGCGAACCAGCCCACCTAGCGCCTGGGCGGGGGATGAGACCATGACCTGGCCTTCGATCAGCGGGATCGCGTGACGGACGCCGGATACAGCTTCGAACTTGCGGGCAATCGCGTCATATTCGGAAAAGGGACCGGTTCCCGAATAGCGCTGGACAACGGCGTGACCATTGAGCCCGAGGATCTTCTCGTAGAGCTGATTGCGAAATCCGTTCATGACGGCCATGACGATGATCAGCGTTGCGACACCCAGCATGATACCGACGAAAGAAAAACCGGCAATGACGCTGATGAAGCCCTCTTTGCGGCGGGCACGGAGGTAGCGTAGGGCGAGGAGCCATTCGAAAGCAGCGAAGGGGCCGGTACGGCCGGCGCCTCCTGCGGCGACAGCGTTGGTTTCAGCACTGCTCATCCAAGTCCCCCTTGCGTCCCACCTTATGGTCTGTGCACCTGTTGCGCAGCAGCTCAAACGGCGGGCAACGTCAGCACAATATGCGGCGAGCCTTGACGTCTGCGGCCAACCTGTCGACGACTTGGTCGAGCGGCATTTCGTTCTTCTCGCCGCTCTTGCGATCCTTCAGTTCAGCAATACCGGCAGCCGCACCTTTTGGACCAACGACCAATTGAAAAGGCAGTCCGATCAGATCCATCGTCGCGAATTTCGCGCCGGCACGTTCGCCCGTGTCATCGTAAAGCACTTCGATGCCAGCGTTTGTCAGTTGTTCGTACAGTTTGCCACACGCCCCGTCCGTCGCATCATCGCCGGCCTTGAGGTTGATCAGTCCGACCTCGAACGGCGCCACTGGCACCGGCCAGACAATACCGGCAGCATCGTGGCTCGCCTCAATTATTCCGCCGACCAGCCGTGACACACCAACCCCGTAAGAGCCCATCTGAAGGGGCACCGCTTCACCATCGGGTCCCTGCACCGTGCAACCCAGAGGCGTTGAATACTTCGTGCCGAAGAAGAAAATGTGGCCGATTTCTATGCCGCGGGCCGAAACGCGTTTGTCCGGCGGCACCTCGGCTTCGAAGCGAGACGGTTCGTGGATTTCGTCAGTTGCCGCATAAAGCGATGTCCAGCGCTCGACGATGGGCGACAAGTCGCCGTCGAAATCGAGGTCAGCCGGCGGAATGGCGCCGTCGAGCAGATCGGAATGACAGAAGACCTGGCTTTCGCCGGTGTCGGCCAGAATGATGAACTCGTGGGACAGGTCGCCCCCGATCGGGCCGGTCTCGGCGGCCATGGGGACCGACTGGAGCCCCATCCGGGCGAAAATACGCAAGTAGGATGCAAACATACGGTTGTAGGCGCGCCTGCCGTCTTCTTCCGTCAGGTCGAACGAATAGGCGTCCTTCATAAGGAATTCGCGGCCGCGCATGACGCCGAAACGGGGACGGACCTCGTCGCGGAATTTCCACTGGATATGGTAAAGGTTGCGCGGCAGTTCGCGGTAACTGCGGACACCGTCGCGAAAGATCGTTGTAATCAGTTCCTCGTTGGTCGGCCCGTAAAGCATTTCGCGCTCGTGACGGTCAGCAATTCGCAGCATCTCCTTTCCGTAATCCTCGTAACGGCCCGACTGGCGCCATAGGTCGGCTGACTGGATCGTCGGCATCAGGACTTCGATGGCGCCGGCGCGGTTTTGCTCTTCGCGTACGATATCGGCGATCTTGTCGAGCACGCGCAGGCCGAGCGGGAGCCATGAATAAATCCCGGCGCTGGCCTGTCGGACCATGCCGGCACGGAGCATCAGCTGGTGTGAAACGATCTCGGCTTCCTTCGGGGCCTCGCGCAGGACCGGCAGGAAGTAGCGTGAGAGATGCATGACGTGCTCTTTCGTCGTTAGATTGGGGCGCGGCTCCAGAGACCGATTACTGGCAAATCAGATCACCAGCGCTGGCATAAACGCTGGTCGCCACGATGGCAACGCGTGCGCGGTCCAGGCGCACAGGCGTAATGCCCCAGAAAATGCGTCGTGCTATTGTCCGGATTTGTTGGCCAGTTCGCCTATTGCGAACACATCGAACTCGATCGTGAGCCAGATGATGACGAAGACGACGATCGCGACCAAGGTGTTGAGGATCAGCAACCGGACGATGCGGAAGCTCGCCGGTGCGCTCTCGGGGGTGCCGGGGACGACATCGCCCGCCTCCCCTTGAGTGCGCACATTGAACGGCAACACCGCAAACAATACGATCCACCAGACAACAAAGAAAATCGCAATAGCGAAAACCAACGACATTTCAGCACTCCGATCGCCGATCAGGCCTGTTCGAGTTCAACAAGCGTTCCGCAGAAGTCTTTCGGGTGGAGAAATAGTACGGGTTTTCCGTGCGCACCGGTTTTCGGCTCACCGTCGCCAAGTACACGAGCGCCCTCGCTCACGAGCCGGTCGCGGGCTGCGACGATGTCGTCTACCTCGTAGCAAAGATGGTGAATACCGCCGTCAGTATTACGCTCCAGAAACTTGGCGATTGGAGAGTTGTCGCCGAGCGGCTCGAGAAGTTCGATCTTGGTATTTGGCAGAGTGACAAACACGGTGGTTACGCCGTGGTCCGGTTGAGGCACGGCATCTGAAACCTTGCCGCCGAGTGTGTCACGGTATGTCGCAGTGGCGGCGGCAATGTCCTTGACGGCGATGGCGACGTGGTTGAGACGGCCGATCATGAACTTTCTCCCAAATCGTGAGTTTTACGAGGGATTGCGATAGCAGAACGCCGGCCGGAGGTCGCCTAGCCTTTTGTACGCAGTGTCGTCATGAGCACTTTCACGATAGGGCGCTTGCCCCAGGACTGATCAATCGTGTTGCGCACCGCACGCCGTACAGCCTCGCGAACCGTCTCGGCGTCCCGCCGGCGCTTTGGAGGAATACTCTCGATCGTGCCGTCGATGGCATCGAGGACAACATCCTCCATGAAACGACCGGCCGCGTTCTTTTCGGGCACCCCATCAAGGGCGACATCCGGTTCACCCAGAATCTTGCCGCGCTGGTCCAGGACGAGGGAAACGGCGACCAAACCGACAATCGCGAGGCGGCGGCGTTCGCGGACCGAATCCTCACCGTCCTCGAGTATGAGCCGGCCATCGCGATAGCGCCGGCCAACCGGCACATCGTCAATGATTTCCGGCCGCCCCGGCGCCAGCCGGAGCAATTCGCCGTTGGTAATGACGGGTGTGTGCGTGATTCCGGCTTCGCGTGCCAAACGCGCGTTCTCATTGAGGTGACGCACTTCGCCGTGCATGGGCACAAGCACGTCGGGGCGCAACCAGTCATACATCTTGGCGAGTTCGTCGCGTCTTGGGTGGCCCGTGACGTGAACCAGGCCGTCGCCATCGGTGATGACTTTCAGACCGCGTTCTGCAAGTTGGTTCTGGACATAGGTGACGGATTTCTCGTTGCCCGGGATGGTGCGCGATGAATAAATCACTGTATCACCTCGCGTCAGTTCGATTTCGCGGTGCGAGCCATCGGCAATCCGGGCCATGGCGGCACGCGGCTCGCCCTGGCTGCCGGTAACAAGGGCCAGCGCCTCACCTCTGCCGAGGTAGGCAAACTGGTCCTGGTCGAGATGAGAGAACGTTTCGTCGAGATAGCCGGTGTCTATGCCGACCTGAATGACCCGATGGAGTGACCGACCGGCAACGACAAGGCTGCGGCCTGTGGCCTTCGCAGCTTCGGAGGCGGCGTAGACACGGGCCAGGTTCGAGGCGAACGTCGTCATCGCCACCTGGCCGGGTTGATCGGCGATGATCTTCGTCAACGAATTGGCAACGTCAGTTTCCGAAGGGGAAGTGCCATCCCGGAAGGCGTTAGTGGAATCGCAGACGAGGGTAAAGACACCTTCCTCGCCAATCTCTTTAATGCGTTTGACGTTGGTTGACTGGCCCACCAAGGGGGCATCGTCGAGTTTCCAGTCGGCTGAGTGGAAGACCGTGCCGTGGGGTGTGCGCAGGACTACCGCCGATGTTTCGGGAATCGAGTGCGACATGGAAACAAACTCGACATCGAACGTCCCGACCGTAAAACGGCTGTCGATGGCAACTTCGTGGATGTCGGGGACGAGTTCGCCGCCATACTCGGCAAGTTTCGCTTTGAGCATGCCCACCGTAAAGGGCGAGGCGAAGACGGGAACCTGCAGCTGCGGCCAGCTCTCGATGACTGCGCCGAGATGGTCTTCGTGTGCGTGCGTGATCACGATGCCATCGAGGTTCGCGCGATTTTCGGCGATGAACTTGAGGTCGGGCAATACGACAT
>CAZWCL010000246.1:0-5750 GCA_964632265.1 uncultured Hyphomicrobiaceae bacterium
AACAAATCATGAGACCAAGAGCTTGCCTGGGCTGACCGTTGGTGGGGCATCAGGATCGTCCGTTGGAGCGTTGGGTCCGCTGATTAGAGAATGAACGTTGATCAGAAACGCTATTAGCAATTTGTGTTCTTAATTCTACTCTCGCAAAGAGCCGCCCCTCATGACAGGAACCCTTAGTAAAGTTTCGAGCGGGATCTCGGGGCTCGATGAGATTACCGGCGGTGGGCTTCCAGCCGGGCGTTCAACTCTCGTGATCGGTGGACCGGGTTCAGGTAAGACGTTGCTCGGCGCCACGTTCCTCGTTCGCGGCGCGACGCAGGACAACGAACCGGGCATCCTGGTCTCCTTCGACGAGCGCGCCTCCGATATCATAGTAAATTGTCGTTCGCTCGGCTTTGATCTTGACGGCCTGCAGGAGCGGCAGCTGCTTGGAATCGAACATGTCCTGATCGAGCGGCAGCAACTCGTCGAGGCTGGCGAGTACGACCTAGAGGGCCTGTTTATCCGGCTCGAACTTGCCATCGGGTCGATCGGGGCCAAACGGGTCGTCCTCGACAGCCTCGATACCCTGTTCGCCAGCATTCCCAACGAGGCTATCTTGCGCGCCGAACTGCGGCGGCTGTTCGGCTGGCTCAGGGAGCGCGAACTTTCGACCGTGATCACCAGCGAGCGTGCCATCAACGAACGCCAGCTTTCCCGGCACGGGATCGAGGAGTATGTCTCCGACTGCGTTATACTGCTCGATACGCGGATCAACGAAGAGCTCGCCACCCGCCGGCTGCGCGTCGTCAAATACCGCGGCACGTCTCACGGAAATAACGAGTATCCATTCATTATCGGCAGCGCCGGCGTCACCGTGTTGCCTGTAACCTCGCTTGGTCTTGCCCATAAGGTTTCCGAAGAGCGGGTGTCGAGCGGTATCCTTGGCCTGGACGCCATGCTCGGTGCGCCGGGCGATGGAGCCGAAGGGTACTTCAAGGGCTCGAGCGTGTTGATCTCGGGTGGCCCGGGAGCCGGCAAGACGAGCATCGCCGCGCAGTTCGCAGCTGCGGCCTGCTCGAAAGGAGAGAAGTGCCTTTACTTCGCCTTCGAGGAATCCGAGCCTCAGCTCGAGCGCAACATGCGCTCGATCGGCATGGACCTTGATCCGCTTCTCGCGAAGGGGTTGCTGGAAATCCACGCTATCCGGCCAACGCTGCAGAGTCTCGAAATGCATCTCGCGACCATGATGCACAAAGTTCGGACCATGGCGCCCGACGTTGTCGTCGTCGACCCGCTATCAGCTCTCTTGTCCAGCGGCACGGCTGTCCAATCGAAGATGATGGTGTTGCGGCTGATCGACTATATCAAGTCGTTCGGCGCGACTGCGCTGTATTCGGTTGTTTACCATGACCGGGACGTTGTCGATCTCGATGTCTCGTCTCTGATGGATACATGGATCGTGCTCGAGAACGAGCGTCGGCTCGATAATCTCGAGCGTCTCTTATATGTGGTCAAGTCTCGGGGCATGTCGCACTCGCCCGATGTGAGACGCTTTCTGATCAGCGATACGGGCATTGAAATCAAACTGAAAAAAGAGGCCGCAGGATGAGCGACATCAGTACTGATGCCGACGCTCAGTATGAGCTTAGGCTTTACGTAGCTGGCCAGACCGACAAGTCGATCCGCGCCATCGCCAACCTCAACCGGATCTGTCAGACACATATCGAAGGCCGCTATACGATCGAAGTTATCGATCTGACGAAGAACCCACAATTGGCATCGGGTGAACAGATCCTGGCACTGCCGACGCTGGTTCGGCGTCTTCCCGAACCGATGCGCAAGATTATCGGCGACTTGTCCAACGAGGAGCGGGTGCTCGTTGGGCTCGACATCCGCAGTGAGCTGTGACGATGTCCACAGAGCCCGCACCTGCGCCGCTGAAGCTCGGCCTTTTCGTAACAGGAGCGACGGCCCGCTCGCGCAGAGCGGTCGATAACCTCAAGCGATTTTGTGACCTTTATATCGAAGATCAGTACGAGCTCGAAATAGTCGATCTCTACCGCCATCCGGAACGCGCTCGGGAGGCCCAAGTTGTCGCCGCGCCCACACTCATCCGCTTTTTTCCCGAGCCTCGCCGGCTCGCTATCGGCGATCTCACCGATAGCCGAGCCCTCAAGTCTTTGCTGATGGTGACATGATGTCAGGCGATCGACTGTCGGACCAAAAGAGGGAACTCGAGGCCACTCGTCGTGAACTCGAGGAGGCGAAAGCAGTGATTGCTGCTTTGCAATTGGGTGAAGCTGACGCTCTCGTTGTCGAAACTGTCAACGGTCCCAAGGTTTATACGTTGCACTCGGCGGACGAGCCCTACCGGACCATTGTCGAGAGAATGCAGGAAGGTGCCGTCACCGTCAGTCATGATGGGGTCGTCCTTTACTGCAACGACGCTTTTTCCTGTCTCGTCGGGCGCGACAGCTCGACATTGATTGGCCGCTCGCTGGGCGAGGTGATGGGCGCCGGCATCCTGGCTGACATCAGTGGCGGCGGCGGTGCGCGGAGCGTCGAACGATCGTTGCCCCGGAGCGACGGAAGCCGCCGCGAGTGCCTTATCTCGAGCGTGCCGCATGATGGCGACGGCGAGATCGTCTGGTGTTTGCTGATCACGGATCTCACCGCGCAGACCTTGCGCGTCAGACACAATGCCATCGTTGAATCGACCGACGACGCAATCATGTCGTTCAATTGCGCCGGCCACATCACGACATGGAATCCGGCTGCCGAAACGCTGTTTGGGTACACCGCGGCCGAGGCAATCGGTGTTCACGCCGACTTGCTGGTGAAGCCGCTTGGCTGTGTTGGCGAAGACGCGGCCCATCTTCGCGGCTTCGATGCGGCGCTGTCCGGCCGGAACTTCCGAGAGGATACGCAACTGATCGCCAAGGATGGTAAAGCGATCGACGTGTCCGTCACGGCTTCTCCGCTGCGGGGGCCTGACGAGACGGTGATTGGCGGCGCGGCGATTATGCGGGACATAGCCGAAAGCAAGCGTGCCGAGGAGCGCGAGCGCCTGCTGATGCGCGAAGTAAATCATCGCGCGAAGAACATGCTTGGTCTGGTCCAGGCGATCGCCCGGCAGACTGCAGCCCACAATCCGAAAGATTTCGTAGACCGATTTGCCAATCGAATTCAGGCCCTTTCGGCCAGTCAAGACCTACTGGTCAAAAGCGGCTGGCGCAACGTGCCGCTCGAGGCGCTGGTGCGCGCCCAGCTTGGTCATTTTGTCGATCTGATCGGAAGCCGGATCCTGTTGGCGGGCAATTCACTCGAGATCACGGCTGCGGCTGCGCAGGCCGTCGGTCTCTCGATACACGAGCTTGCCACCAACGCTGCCAAATACGGTGCACTTGCCAACCACACCGGACTCGTAACCGTCACTTGGGGCGTCGAGGCAGACGGCAGTGAGCGCCGTTTCACGCTGTCTTGGGTGGAGACTGGGGGGCCGCCCGTTGTGGAACCCCGCAGGCGCGGTTTCGGCTCCACAATCACTGGCAACCTCGTGAAGATGAGCCTTGATGGCGATGTCCAAACCGAGTTCCGGCCCGCCGGTCTGAGGTGGCGAGTTTCCTGTTGCGCCGACAATATCGTGGCGGGGGCCGGACGGATACCACAGCGCCGGATCAATGATGAAGCGTTTGAGGATGATCAAACAGACGGACGACGAATTCTCGTTGTCGAGGACGAGCCGCTTATCGCCACGGAAGTTGCGACCCTGCTCAAAGAGGCGGGTTTTACGGTCCTCGGTCCGGTTGGTACGGTCGCGGAGGCTTTGCTGTTGCTGAACAAGGGCCGCTGCGATGGCGCTGTGCTCGATGTGAGCCTCGGTAACATGACCGCTGAGCGGGTTGCCCTCAATCTGCTCAGCACTTCAACGCCTTTTGTCACTATCTCGGCCTTTAGCCGTGACCAGGTGCCGGCCGCATTCAAGACGGCGCCTCTGGTCGGAAAGCCGATCCAGCCCGACCGCCTTCTCAGGGAGCTTCAGCAGGGCCTCGAGAATTGACGTCGGCGGGGCATTGAACGGGCTTCGCGGTCCCCTGCCCCATTGTGCTGAATAAAGACAAGCTCCGTTTTCGGTCTAGACCGAAATCTCATCCCAACACCAATTCGCCGTTGATTTGGCCGCTGCCGGGCGAACGCGTTGCCTGTGCCATTGCTCATCCATCAGGTTGGTGGGCGCTCGGGCTGAACCGGCAAGGCGACGACCCGGCAGCCCATGAAGGAACACTGGGGCCGTGCGAAGCGTTGCGCCATCGGTTTTGAACAACGAGCAACATCCACGCCCTGTTGAATGCAATCTGTTGTAGCGAGGAGTTAGGCCAATGCCCGATCGATCCATCGTTCTGTGCAGCCCTTGCCGCACGCCGATATGTGGCTTCGGAGGTTCCCTGAAAGACACGGCTGCCACAGACCTCGGAGCCATCGCCGTCCAAGACACGTTGAAGCGCTCGGGTATCGGCGGCGACGATGTCTCCAGTGTTTATATGGGACAGGTCATCCAGGCCGGTGCAAAAATGAATGGCGCGCGCCAGGCAGCGATCAAAGGGGGATTGCCTGACCGGGTCCCAGCAATGACCGTGAATCGTGTTTGCGGGTCAGGCGCTCAAGCCGTTGTCTCGGCGGCCCAGGATATCCTCCTCGGTAATGGCGACTGTGCCGTGGCCGGCGGCATGGAGAACATGGACCAGGGTCCCTATCTCCTTTTGCAAGGGCGCTGGGGCTACCGACTTGGCAAGTCCGACGTTCATGACGCCACACTCCGAGATGGTCTTCTCGATGCGTTTTCCGATGAGCATTCGGGCTGGCATACCGAGGATCTTGCAAAGAAATACGAAGTCTCGCGCAAAGTGCAGGACGAGTGGGCCGCCCGGTCGCAGCAACGCTTCGCTGATGCGCAAAACGCAGGCAAGTTCGATGCTGAAATCGTCCCGGTGGACACTGGTGGCAAGTCGGGCCGCGTCGAGGCCGATGACGCCAACAGACCCGGCACCACACTCGAAGGGCTGAGCAAGCTCAAGCCTGCCTTCCGAAAAGACGGCACCATCACCGCCGGCAATGCACCTGGCATCAACACGGGCGCGAGCGCGATGCTGGTCGCTGATGCTGAGTGGGCCGAGAAAAAGGGACTGCAGCCAATGGCGCGCCTCGTCTCCCATGCGGTTTCAGCAGTCGATCCGGGCATGTTCGGCATTGCGCCGGTTAGCGCCGTGCAGCGCGCTACGGAACGTGCCGGCTGGAATATCGATGATGTGGAGCGTTTTGAGATTAACGAGGCGTTTGCAGCGATTGCGGTTGCGGTGACGCGTGAACTCGGGCTCGACGATGAGCGCGTGAATGTGGATGGCGGCGCCATCGCTCACGGACATCCCATCGGGGCGACTGGAGCTGTTTTAACTACAAGGCTTCTTTATTCCATGAAGCGCGATGGACTGAAGCGCGGGGTGGTAACGCTGTGCATCGGGGGTGGGCAGGGCATCGCCTTAGCCGTCGAAAGTCTTTCGTAGCGATTGCCGGCCGGTCGGTCGTCCTGAGGGCTTCTACGCTGAAAGTCAGGCGTTGGAAGAATTATTTGGGACGAGGCTGGCAATGGGGACAATAATAGGCACTTCGACCAGTGATACGGAGGCGATGAACTTCACCGCTACACTGTGGACAGCGCCCGCCTTCCTTGCGGTGGGGCAAAAGCCAGGAATCGGGCAAAGAGGACACGT
>CAZWCL010000247.1:0-4198 GCA_964632265.1 uncultured Hyphomicrobiaceae bacterium
GATCCTCAGCGAGCCGAAGAACGCGCTGGTCAAGCAGTACCAGCGGCTGTTCGAGATGGAGAGCATCAAGCTCACCATCACGCACGACGCGCTCAAGTCGATCGCGCGCAAGGCGATCGAGCGCAAGACGGGCGCTCGCGGACTCCGCTCGATCATGGAAGGCATCTTGCTCGACACCATGTTCGAATTGCCGAGCCTCAAGGGCGTCGAGGAGGTCGTGATCGGTCCGGAAGTCGTCGATGGCGGCGCAAAACCACTCAAGATTTACGCCGAGCGGGCTGAAGAAAAAGAAACGTCGGCTTAACGTCTGGAATTTGGAAGGGGGCTCAGATGGGGCCGTGGCTGCCTCATCGAAGGCCGTTTTCACGGTTCGGCATTGGCACTCAGTGTGTTGCGGCCGATGTATCGCGTGGTTTTGTGTGGCGTGCTCATGTTGTCACGTCATGGTTGGTCGCATCTTCGTACGTCTTGGTTTTGTCACATCGGGTCCAAAATATCGTCGTTAGCGGGCTCTCTTGTTTTCGTGCACGGTGCGCACGACATCTTGGTAAAGCCGACGCGGGTCCGCGTCACCTATGACATCTGCCGGCCGATCGCGACGAAACGTTCGTTGCTGTTGCGCCGCTTAGAGCAGATGTCCAAGCCTCAGACAGAGAGAAGCCATGAGCGAAAAAACTTCGACCAGCGGTAGCAGTGGACAGGAGCTTTTTCCCGTATTGCCGCTGCGTGATATCGTTGTTTTCCCTTACATGATTGTGCCGCTTTTCGTTGGGCGGGAAAAGTCCATCAACGCGCTGGAAGAAGTTATGCGCGCGGACAAACAAATTCTTTTGGCAGCGCAGAAGAACGCCGCCGATGATGACCCCGATCCTGAAGCAATCTATGATATCGGGACGCTGGCGAGCGTCCTGCAACTTCTGAAGTTGCCTGACGGCACCGTGAAGGTGCTGGTCGAAGGCTCTTCACGTGCACGCATCTCCAGCTTCACGGAGCATGCCGACTACTTCGAAGCGTCGGCGGAGCCGCTCGATGAAGAGATCGGTTCCGACGATGAGGTCGAAGCGCTGGCGCGTTCGACAGTTTCGCAGTTTGAAAGCTATGTGAAGCTGAACAAGAAAATATCGCCGGAAGTGCTGGGCACGATCGGCCAGATCGATGACTATTCCAAGCTCGCCGATACGATTGCATCGCATCTCGCCATCAAGATTTCGGACAAGCAGGACATTCTGGAGATTACGTCGATTTCCGAACGGCTGGAGCGTGTCTTCGGCCTGATGGAGAGCGAGATCTCCGTGCTGCAGGTCGAAAAGAAAATCCGCTCCCGTGTCAAGCGGCAGATGGAGAAGACACAGCGCGAATACTATTTGAATGAGCAGATGAAGGCCATTCAGAAGGAACTCGGCGACGGCGACGACCGCGACGATATCCAGGAATTTGAAGACAAGATCGAGAACACCAAGCTCTCGAAAGAGGCTCGGGACAAGGCGCTTGCGGAACTAAAGAAGCTGAAGCAGATGAGTCCGATGTCTGCCGAGGCGACGGTGGTACGCAATTACCTCGACTGGATGCTATCCATTCCCTGGGGCACCCGTGGCAAGGTCAAGAAAGACCTGGGCGAAGCGGAACATGTGCTTGATACCGATCACTACGGTTTGGAGAAGGTCAAGGAACGCATTGTCGAATATCTCGCGGTTCAGGGCCGGACGAACAAACTGAAGGGACCGATCCTGTGCCTTGTCGGTCCACCGGGTGTCGGTAAAACATCACTTGGCAAGTCGATCGCCAATGCCACCGGGCGTGAGTTTGTGCGCATGTCGCTTGGCGGTGTGCGTGACGAGGCTGAGATTCGTGGGCACCGGCGCACCTATATCGGCTCTATGCCGGGCAAAGTGATCCAGTCGATGCGCAAGGCCAAAAAGGTCAACCCGCTGTTCCTGCTTGATGAGATCGACAAGATGGGTGCCGATTTCCGTGGTGACCCGTCATCGGCTCTCCTCGAAGTGCTCGATCCTGAGCAAAACGGTACGTTCAACGATCACTATCTGGAGGTCGACTACGATTTGTCGAACGTGATGTTCGTGACGACGGCCAACACGCTCAATATTCCGCCGGCCCTGCTGGACAGGATGGAGATCATCCGCATCGCCGGTTACACGGAAGTGGAGAAAGTCGAGATTGCGCGGCGCCACCTTATTTCGGCGCAGCGTGAAGCGCACGGCCTCAAGGAAGGCGAGTGGTCGATCGACGAAGATGCACTCAAACAAGTGATCCGCCGCTACACGCGGGAGGCGGGCGTTCGTAACCTTGAACGTGAGATCGCGACCTTGGCGCGTAAGGCCGTGAAGGACATCATGTCCGGCGACAAGGAAACCGTAGCGGTGACTATGGACAACATTGAGGATTATCTCGGTGTGCCGAAGTACCGTTATGGTGAGGCAGAGCTAGAGGATCAGATCGGCGTCGTTACCGGTCTGGCGTGGACCGAGGTCGGTGGGGATATCCTGACGATCGAGGGTGTTATGATGCCGGGTAAGGGCAAAATGACAGTCACGGGCAACCTGCGCGATGTCATGAAAGAATCGATCCAGGCGGCGAGTGCCTATGTGCGTTCCCGGTCGATTGATTTCGGCATCGAGCCTCCACTGTTCGAGAAGCGCGATATCCACGTGCACGTGCCGGAAGGCGCAACGCCGAAGGATGGCCCGTCCGCGGGGGTGGCTATGGTAGCCGCGATCGTATCGGTGCTGACTGGCATTGCGGTACGCAAGGATGTCGCCATGACCGGTGAGATCACGCTGCGTGGCCGGGTGTTGCCTATTGGCGGGCTTAAGGAGAAAATGCTGGCAGCTCTGCGAGCCGGCATCAAGACTGTCATCATTCCTGAGGAGAACGCCAAGGATCTGACGGATATCTCGGATGACGTCAAAGGTGCGCTCAATATCATCCCGGTTTCGCGGATGGACGAAGTGATTGAGCATGCGCTCGTGCGCAAGCCGGAAGCCATCGAGTGGGATGAGGCGGCTGCGGCGCGGGCCGAGGCCGCGCTTAAAACCGATGACGGCAAGAACTCCGGAATCACGGCACACTAGAGCCTGATATTCTGTTCCGGCCTGGCCGAAGCAGAGTTTTTGGCAAGAATCGGTACTCAGAACGAAGCCCCGCGAGCCATACTCGCGGGGCTTCTTTTTTCTCAAAAGTGTTGAGAATCTGTAGAATCCCTTATTTTTCGGGCGCTTTTGCCTGTTTTGGCTTGACGATCGGCTGTCGTCGGCCTTGTGTTCCGGTCGCTGTCATGAACAGCCGCCGGGCAGCCTCGGCGAATGGCGAAAAGCTCCCGTGGCTAGCCGGTTAGAACAGGACAAGGAAAGACCCTATGAGCAAGAAAGAAATAATCGACGCAATGGCCGACGCCGCTGAGATCACCAAAGACAAGGCCGGCGCCGCGCTTGATGCTCTCACTGATTACATCGAGGGCACCCTCCAGAAGGGCGAAGAAGTGAACTTCGCACCGCTCGGCAAGTTCAAAGTCAGCGATCGTGCTGCTCGTGAAGGCCGCAACCCGATGTCGGGCGAAAAGATCAAGATCCCGGCGTCGAAAGTTCCGAAGTTTTCTGCTTCGAAGCAGCTCAAAGATACGCTGAACGCCAAAAAGAAGAAGTGATTGAACGAAATTGCTTGATCGGCGAGATACCGCCAAGCGATTCCATCAAAATGCAGGCGCTCGTCTTTGTGACGGGCGCCTTTTTTTCTCTTCGGCGTCACGCGCGCTGCATATCTGCTGGGGCGGCTGAGCGGCGTCGAGGCGGCGGCGTCTCGCAGGCTGTGTGCTCAATTTGAGGGCCGGGTCTTGCGCGGGCTTCACCTGACGGCTTCACGAGGGGCGCCATGCGCATTTTATGAGATCGTCGCTTTTGTATCGTTTGCGGTCGCTGGATCTCGTGCTAAATAATAGAAAAAAGTGCGGGACGGCCGGATATAGTCTATCCGGTTGAAGTGCTTGGGTGATTAGCTCAGTGGTAGAGCGCCTCGTTTACACCGAGGATGTCGGGAGTTCGACCCTCTCATCACCCACCATATATACTTGCGCGTTGCCGCCTACCAACCCAACGCGCAGGTTCCGGTTCGAGGGAGTTCCTCGAACCTCCACCATATATACTTGCGCGTTGCCGCCTACCAACCCAACGCGCAGGTTCCGGTT
>CAZWCL010000247.1:4298-5722 GCA_964632265.1 uncultured Hyphomicrobiaceae bacterium
CGAGGGAGTTCCTCGAACCTCCACCATATTTACTTGCGCGTTGCCGCCCACAACCCAACGCGCAGGTTTCGGTTCGTCGAGGGAGTTCCTCGAACCGTAACCATTCTTTATGTTAGGCGGCTCTTCGTCGGAAACCGGTGATGCCTTTTCGGTTGGATCGTATGGCGCTGCGGGTTGCTTGACGTGGTAGGCTTGACCTTGCAGGCGATCAAGGAGGGCGCAATGGCGATCCATCAGATTTCATCCATCAATGCTGAGAGCGCGCAGGTGGCCATTAATGGCGCAATGGCGAAGGCACGGCAGCTAGGGCATGCAGTGAGCATCGCGGTCGCCGACGCCGGCGGTCACACGAAAGCAATGCTACGGATGGATGGAGCGTCGGATGCGACACGTAGCATCGCAGAAGACAAGGCTTATACGTCGGCCTCGTTCGGTCGCCCGACACATGCGCTTTGGGATTTTATCAAGAACGATCCGCCGCTGGCGAACGGCTTTTCGAGTGTGCCTCGCGTGATCGTTTTTGGTGGTGGTTACCCAATCATCGATGAAGGTAAGGTTATTGGGGCAATCGGTGTCTCGGGTGGCCATTACAGCGACGACATGGAGGTTGCACGGGCGGGGCTGGCTGCGATCGGGGCGCCGATCGGATGAGTCATGCGACGCCCCCCAGCGGCGCGCGCGGTATGTGAACCGGGCGAGCAACCAGATGTTGAGAAATCGCAGTGGTCGCGGACCGTGGAAATACGGTCATGGGCTTTATCGAGTTGGCGGGTGCGCGAGAGACGGCCGGCGACGATGGTTGTGTTGTGAAGCCATACCATCGTCGCGATCGTCCGGCAGCATCGGCCTGATGTGTGGCAGTGGACAGCGTTTTTCGAGGACACTATGCAGTACGTTTGTGATGCGGGAGAACTGACGTGGTTCCGGCTGGAGACGGCGGGTGAAGCGGCGCGCGAGTCGCAAGAGATGGATCATGCCGTCGAAAAGTATTTTCGCCGCGCCCATGAGCAGGCGACGCGAGAATACGTGGCGCCGGCCGGGGTGCCCGCAATGGAGCAAAATATCGGCCTCAAAGCGCATATCGAGCGGACGATGCCGATCTTTCTGACACTGCGTGACAAGGACGGTGCACCCTGTGTGACAGCAATGTTGCCACCGAACGGCCGTGGCCCCGATGCGATGAGCCCTGTTGTCGTCGGGCACGGCAACACGGACCCTTACGCCGACTATGAGGTGGCGATCAAGATGCTGTCACGTCATCTCGGGTACGAACTCGACAGGCGTGAGTGCTACCCTTATCGGCGGTGAGGCTGGGAACGCGGCGGCGTTCTTAAACGATCGCCGCGCCCTTGTTTGATGGATTTTGACGAGATCATTTCCGGTGTAGTTGCAGACCGTTCGTAACCGGGGCCGTCGCCGGCTAA